>NZ_JBHFOM010000011.1:0-117009 GCF_053543955.1 Colwellia sp. E150_009 | reverse complement strand
GCAAACTGATAACATCACAAAATTGAAGAAATATAGAGTAACTATGTTTAATCAATTTTCCTTGTTCTAAGCTCGCTAATGAAGCTCTGAGTTGGGAAGAAATTTAATCAAATTGGTATTAGGCTACCTATTTTCTTGGCTCAAATAAAGGGAGTATATCAGCGCTGAGACTAAGTAAACTAATCGAAGTCAATTAGGCGAACTGCGAGGCTTATTTAAAGAAACTTAGACGGGCTATGGGGCACAGAGATAGCTTGTATCAATTAAGTGGCACAATCGAGCTAGATGATGCGCTTTTTGGCGGTATACACAAAGGCAAACGAGGTCAAGTAGCTCATTCTGATGTATTGCCTGCATTAAATATTATTGACTAAACACAACACTATGAACACCGAATTACTTAGTTGATGAATGGCTACCGTGGGTACACATAGCCTTAGCTAATTTAAAAACATTTTTGTTAGGTATATTTCATAATGTATCAGGAAAATACCTATTTAGTTACTTATTTCCCCATTTTTCGCCTTCTGTAGTGCGACGCCATTGAAAATATTCATCTAAGCTCTCAAGTGCTTCTTTATCAGGCATAGAGCCCACTTTCGGGCCTTGCTGGAAATACATAACTTCTTGTGATGTACTATTAAATGAAGGCCAATTAGGTACATATTTTCCATTTGGGTTTCCAAACTTAACAAAATTGGTCCAATAAGTCGCAATTGACTCAGAAAGAGCCAAATCTACTTCACTTGTGTCTGGATTATTCACATCTAAATGTTGAAATACATAGGCGATATCTTGGCCGTGAGGTGAGCCATAACCATATTTATCTGAGCCTTTGGGATATTCAGGGTGTTGGTCAAAAAAATAAAGGTAGGCCGGTGACGTTCCCTTTTGTGATTGTAACTTTGCCCAACTCCAAGTATGCCAACCAAAAGCAGCATCTCGTATTAAATTACGTGCTGAACGCGATATTCTATCTTTAGGAATGGAATACGCATCAAGTAAGCTTGGCGCATATTTACCAAAACGTGTTGTTATACTTGCTAAAAATGGCTTAGGATCTTTATTCCAAACAAAGCTCGCACCTTCGTCTGAATTGTAACCAACCAATACCGGCACATCGTTAAATTTTCCTTGCTGATATAATTTATATTGATCATCAGGGATCACATATCCATCAACAATTGGCCAACCGCCGGGTAAAGACCAGCCTTTGGGAATAAATTTTTCAGCTTTCATCTCCCGCAACTCGGCAATTGATGATGCGCCAAATTGTTTAACGTAGTCAACACCTTCAGACTCGGCTTGACTTAATAACGACATATTTTCACCGGGGTAATTAATGGTTCGTGTTGGTCCAAAAGAACCACCACTTTGAGAAATTGCTCCATGAATTAAACCTTTTGCTAACGGAGAAGCCGTTAACATACTCACCGAAATACCACCGGCTGATTCACCAGCAATAGTCACCTTAGTTGGATCACCACCAAAAGCCGAAATATTTTTATTGATCCATTTCAACGCAGCTATTTGATCAAGTAAACCATAGTTACCCGATACTTTTTCTGGGCTTTCAGCACTTAACTCTGGGTGTGCTAAAAAACCTAACTGGCCAACACGATATGCTATCGTTACCACTATCACACCTTTATTAGCCAAATGACGACTATCAAAAATAGGATCTGACGACGAGCCAAAACTAAAGCCGCCACCATAAACCCACACTAAAACCGGTATTTTTTCATCTGAAGATTTCGCAGGTGTCCAAATATTAAGGTATAAGCTATCTTCACTTTTACCCGAAGCTGGCTCGCCTGCTTGCATTGGTGCCGGTGCAAATTGTGTAGTATGTTTTATACCTTGCCATTTTTCAGCCGGTTGCGGAGCTTTCCAGCGAAGTTCTCCTACTGGCGGTTTCGCAAATGGTACGCCTTTAAAAACGGTTAAATTTTTTTCGGTAGTGCCTTGAATGATGCCCTGTTCAACCATGACTTGTGCTTTCTTAAGGTCTTGAGCAAGCGTTGTAAAAGATCCAAGTACAAATAATAAAGTTACCGCACTCAAATAGGCCATTTTTTTCATTTAAAAAACTCCATCTATTTATTTCTCTCGTTGATTATTAATATCAACAATAACGTGATTTTTATGTCTATTTTTGTTTATAGTCTTAATATAAATAGTTTTTATATAAATGACTTTTCTAAGTAATACTTAACGCGTTTTTTTCTGTCATTAATCTCTGCCAAGTTAAAAGTTTTTAGCTTTCATCGTCCAGCTAGGAAATTGCGCTAATTTATTATTTAAAAATATCTTAGCATTTTCATTTTTTGTTTTAGCTGCCAACCTAGCCACTTAATTGCCATACGAACAAACGAACCACCAGCAAGATAAACAATTGGCACGTGCACTAATGCCGTTCACGTAAGGTGAACGGCATTAGTGGCAGCTTACCCATTTATTTTTACCGCTGCCTTCATATTTTCAGGTCGATAAACCACATAATTTTTAAAACTATCTTCCGTTACCGCAATAGCGTGATAAGGGCCATTACCGCCGTTATCAATAACTTAAACCGCTCTGCTTGTGCAAAACTAATACATGGTGTTAAACATAACAAAAGTGGTATCAAACTTTTCAAGCCTACTCTATGATTTTTACCCTTAAACATGAAATTTCACTCCATAAATATAGAAATTAGATTATGTTTATATAATAAAATCATAAATAAATAGGCACTTATTATTAGAAACATAACATATAAATTAATCATACGTATTACAATTGTAGTTTCACGATAGAAGCTAGAACAAAAAGGCGCAACTCATTAAACATAAGTAGAGCCTTGATATTTTGTAATTGAATAGAAAAGCCTTATTCAGCAGCTATTGCTAAATTAGCAACCTCAGCCGTATCTAATGTTTCATTAAACACTTTAAAGTCATCAATATAACCGTTAAATGGTAAGTCAGGCCAATAATTTACGCCCAAAGCAAACGTTGAATCTTGCCCAGTGAATAAATCGGTTAAACCTGTCCATGAAGTACTTTCAACGCCATTGATATACATAGTAGCTAAACCATTATCAACCGTAAAAGCTACATGTGACCATTGACCTAACGTAAGTGCTGCCGTTTGAGTATTAAACCAAGCACCACTATTTGTACTCCATAACGTAGTGCCGCCATCCCACCAATTTTGTGGTAAAAAGCTTAACCATTGGTCACCATTATTCGCCGCAAAAAACATCGGCGTATGAACAGACGTTGATGTTGGATTAACCCAAAAAGCAACACTATATTGATAGTTAGAAATTAAACCATCAGGTAAAGAAACCCCCGTATTACCATCAAGGTACAATGCTTGGCCATTCACACCGGCACTATAACTTTCATTGCCACCAACAGTGCCGATCATTGCACCAATTATATTCGCATCAGAAAAATTAGCTGTGCTTTCAACTAAGTGATTATCAAAGCTATAATGAGCAACTAAAGCCGATGACTCTGCATCTAATGATTTAACAACCAATTCAAAATCACGTGTTAATTGCTCAGCACCAATAGTTATCGTGGCGGTTAAAGTCACATTACTGTCAGGTTCACCAACCTCAGGACGTGTCACCTGACCATAATGATTTACGCTTGTGTTATCTGATGAAGACCACGTGATCACAGCCGTAAAATCACCGGCGTTAGGTAAGGTTATATTTTCAGTGACCGCACTAATGTTGCCTAAATTTATTTGATCAGCAACTCGAGTTAATAACTCAGCATTACTTAATTGCTCAATATCTAAAGCAATAATTTCATCAAGCGATAAATTCGTATCATAAACAGCAAGTTGATCAATTAACCCATTAAAAGGTAAATCCCAATAGTTAACCCCTAAGCCAAAAACACTTGGGCTATTAGAAAATAAATCGGCAATAGTACCACCAGAAAACTTTTCTACGCCATCGAGGTAAACTTTCACCACACCGTTATCAACCGAAAAAGCCATATGCGTCCATTGATCTACTAAAATTCGCTCACCTGCACTACCGTCAAACCACGCTTGTCCACTCCATAGCATCGTATTTTCGTCCCAGCTTTCAGGTAAAAAACTTAACCAAGCACTGGTTGAAGCTGCACCAAAAAATCCGGGGGTAAAACCATTGATAGTCGTAGGGTTGATCCAAAAAGAAACGGTATATTGATAATTAGTGATCAAATTATCAGGTAATTGAACGCCGGTTGTGCCATCTAACATTACCGCTTGGCCATTAACCCCTGCTGAGTAAGCAATAATACCACCTAAATTACCTAGCGTGCCCAAGACTGGTGTCGCATCAGCAAATCCACCTAAATGATCAACTAAGTTATTTTCAAAATTAAATTGAGCAACACGATTATAAACGCGTTTAGCTTTTACAGTAACAACAAATACCTTTTCAACGTGTTCGCCATTAACATCAATCAAGGCGGTTAATGTTACCACGGCATCTGCTTCGCCAACCGATGGACGTATAACCGTGCCATCAGATGTTACTACTTGTGGATGAGAACTTTGCCAAGTAATTGTACCACCACGAGTTGCACGAGTTGGTAAACTAATTTTGGTAGTATTAACGCTTGATTTAATCGTTAAGCTATCAGCAATAACGGTTAATAGTTCTGCGGTTGATTTATGTGGTAATTGTGATCCCCACACTGAAATACCATCAGAAGAAAGTGCTGTAAAGGTAGGCACTAATTGCCCTAAAACATCGTTATATTGCCATTGAGCAACACCGTTGAAGGTGCCACCAGCAAAACCACTTTGACTATTTAGCTGTAAACTAATATTACTTGGCTCAGTTGTAGAAACGGTATAAGTACCCGTATATTCACCGGTAATTTGGCCGTCAGCGGTTAGCCTGATATAAACCGATGTTTTCGCTGCTATATTAGTGTCATGTTCATGATTAATAAAACGATAATTACCGACTAAATCATCAGTATTTACATTTGTATCACCGTTAATTGGTACATAACGATGTGGTGATGCAACTAACCAATCATCTTCATTAATAAACATTTCATGAACACGAATAGCATGCTCTTCACTACGATTAGGAAAACGTGTATGGGTAATTAATAAATGTTTATCTAACGCTTCATCATAATAAGCAGAGTTATGACCTGGCGATAAATAGCCTTGGCTACCACCTTCATCACCCGCTTGTGCAACAAAAGTAAACCCCCCCATTAATTTCACACCATGCTCTTGCGGATCACCCCAAACATCAGCCATGTTAAAACCATCAGCATCAAAAAATGGGCCATTTGGTGTACGTGAACGAGATATACGCATGTTATAACCACCATCAGAGTTAAAACCACCTAATGAGGTAAATAAGTAGTAATAATCACTGATCGGACTATAAAGCATATACGAACCTTCGTTTGCATAAAAATTACCGCCCGTTAAACGTGTGCCATAACCTTGATTTGGTTTTGGCATAGCCGTAGCTTCGTCCATTTCAAGTACCCAAATACCACCAAAATGCGAGCCATAGATCATCCATAAGCCACCGTTTTTGTCATAAAACACATTAGGGTCAATAGCATTTGGCATTTGACCATCAACATAACTATTTATACCGTCAGGTAAGTCTTCAGCAGTTACGCTGCTTAAAGTACCTGATTTAAGAAAAATACCTTTGTCGACGTAAGGCCCTTCTACATTGTCAGAAACCGCAACCCCTAAATATGAATGCGGCATATTACATTCACCTGAACCTGGATTACCGCAATGGTTATAATAGAAATAGAATTTACCATCCGTTAACTGAATTACATCAGAAGCCCATGAACCAACAAAGCCGCCGGTCCAATCAATAGCTTCAGGTAATGCATCAGCATAGGTTGGTGAAAATAAAAGACCATTGGTAAAATTATCGCCTTCATGCAGCGCTTGCCAATTCATTAAATCGGTTGTTTTTGCTGCGGCTAAATGAGAACCAAAAACATAGTAAGTATCATCTACTTTAATCACTGACGGATCATGTACGCCATAATCATTTAACGTTATAGCGGTATCAACACTCGGACGTGCTGGCGGTAACGGTAAAACAAACTTCTCTAACTGAACTGTATAACTAAAAGCACCGCGCGCACGTTCGAAAATAATACGAGTACTAATATTTGGATCAACCAAGTCAAAATATGGTAAGCCACTGGCATTAACGCCATCAGCGTTGAGCACTGCAAAACTACTACTCGTTACCACAAGTCGTAATTGCTCAGTGACCTCTGCGCCATCCATAACAATAGTATTATCGGTATAATAACCCGTACCACGAAGATAAAAACGATTGCCTTGTTCAATAGTTGCATCATTAACAGTTAGCCACTCTCCATCAGTAGCATAAGTGTTCATACTGCTAATGAGCAGACAAAAAGTAAACATAAATAAGGCGATAAAAGAACGAGTAATGAAAGGACTCTTAATTTCAGCAGGTGCTAATTTTATATTCATAATATTACCCCATTCTTTTAGTAAAAAAAGAGGATTTTATAGCACAACGCTTACGTATTAATGCAACCACACCCACAAGAAAAATAAACATTGTTGCCGGTTCAGGTACTTCAGCGAATGTTTCTGTAATGCTTAAATTTGATACTGTAAGTGAGTCAAAAAGGTCATAGTCACCATCAACAACACCGAACTGAATTGTCGCATTAGCACCATGCCATGCGGTAATATCAAAATCACCGCCGCTGGTTAAATCTATCGCCGATAAGTTGTCATCTAAATCTAATAATTGTGCAAAAACATTATCATAAAGAGAATTTGTTAAATTAAAACTCACATCAAGCGACAAGGTTAGTCGGCTACCTGCTGTAACAGTATTAACAGTGAAGTCTTGAAATAATACCACGCTCCAATAGTCATTCTCTTCATCAGATGTTGTCATGACCGTTGCACTATTTGCTAATGTATCAAAATTATCAGCAAAGCTGCCAAAAATATCGCCAGAACTTTCAGTATCACCGGGTATGCCATAATTATAAGTAATCACTTCTCCTTGCCAGTCATCAAAAGCACTACCAAAGTCACTATTAATCACATTAGCTTGAGCATATTGGCTTGTCATTAAGCCAAGTATTAGGTAAGTAATACTGAATAGGCGGAATTTTTTATTTGTTATTTTCATTATTATCCTCTTGTAGTTTTTTATTTTAATTTTGAATCATGAATGATTACTCCATGAAAAATATAAATTAAAGACAAAGAAATCTCGCCATACCAAAATAAGGTATTAAAGTAATACGATTCATTTATGCTGTTAATACTTCGTCTTGCTTACTAAGTAAATTTACTGGTTAAGTTACAGATAATTTATATTTTTCATAAAGTAAGTAGTTTTCTCCGAGTGCATTAAGTAACTCCTAAAACCATATAATTGATGGATAAACAGTTACAACATCAACGCTAGAAGGGCATTTTAGAGTACCGTTCTAGCGTTTAATTCGACATAAGTTAATTAGTTACTTTCGTTATATAAAGCTGAAACATCAGCTGATGAGATTGCATTGGAATATATTCTTAACTCGTCAATCAAGCCAACAAATGGGGTATCCCAGTAATTCACACCTAAGGTAAAATTACCTGTTGTTGTAGAAAATAAATCAGCAATGGAAACACTTGTAGTTATCATCATTATCAAACTTAATTTAGCCATTTAAATTCCTATCTCTGCTCAACAAAACACATTTATCATACAATAATACCATTATGTAATGTCAAGTTAATAATTGAATAATAATTTTACTATTTTAAAATAAAAACAATTTCATCATACAAGATTATGAAATAATAAAAGTTTCTATAATTTATACACTTTTATTAAATTAACAGGTTGACAACCTTATTCATCATACAATAATATTATTTTAGACTATTAAAAATTTGTTTATAGATCCAAACAAATTAAAAAAATTGGTCAATGATAAACCAAATGAAAAACTTAATTACCACTCCGTCAAACTAGATATAAGAATACTAACGGAGTAAATTATCTAATGGGGATTACAAACATGTTTAAAAAAACACATCTAGCTACAGCAATATTTTGTGCTTTAGCTAGCCAATCACTTTATGCTGCTGAAGTTGAAGAAAACACTACTGAGCAAGCAGAAAAACAAAAAATAGAAGTTATTGAAGTCACAGGTTTACGTTCTAGCTTAAATGCCGCGTTAAATATCAAGCGTCAAAGTCTACAACTTGTTGATGCTATTGTTTCTGAAGACATAGGTAAATTTCCAGACAACAACGTAGTTGAGGCTTTACAACGTGTAACAGGTGTTCAAGTTACCGACCGTGGTGCTGGTGAAGTATCAACTGTTTCTATTCGTGGTTTAAATGATGTAACGACTACAATTAATGGTCGTAATATTTTTACTGCTTCTGGTCGAAGTGTTGCATTACAAGATGTTCCTGCAAGTTTATTACGTGGTGTTGATATATATAAAACACGCTCTGCTAATTTAATTGAAAGTGGTATTGCTGGTGTTATTGACATTCATACCAACCGCCCATTTAATTTTGATGATAGTAAAGTGGTGGTTGCTGCACGCATGATCCGTCAAGAAGAAGCGGGTGAAAATGATCCTAATGTAAGCATGTTATTATCTGATCGCTGGGATCTTAGTGCTAATTCAGAATTCGGTGCCTTAATTAACGTTTCATATGCCGAAACAAATTACCGTGACCAATCAATTACACCTGGAGCAATGGTACCATTTGTTACACAAGCGGGAGGCGGCGGCTTTGGACCGTTAGAACGTTTATTCTCTGGTTGGCAAGCAGGTACAGAAGCAGGTTTACCTTCAGCAGCAGGTTCAACTATGCCACTGAATGGTGAAGATGTAGCTTATTTATTAGGACGTGATGCTATTTTTGGTGCTGATGTTACTGGTGCGCGTGAACGCCCCGCAGCAAATATTGCTTTACAATATGCGCCGAATGACAGTTCTGAATACATTTTTGAAGCTTTTTATAACGGTTATCGCAATAAACAGACTACCTCATTACAGTTTTCATTTGCAGATTGGTGGGGCGACGCCGGTAGTTTACCTACACCAGAATTATTCCCTGGCACTAACATCGTAAAAGAACGTTTAGTCAATAACCCCTATGCCTTTATGAGTGGTGATAGTCTTGAAGCAAAAACGGATAGTTATGTTTATGCTTTAGGAGGTAACTGGGAACTTAGTAACAACCTTTCATTAAAATCTGAAATTGTTTATCAAAAATCAACATTTGAAGATAAATTTCTTGGCATGCGCTTTGATGGCACACATCACCAAATTGATGTTGATTTTAACGAAAGTGACGGTTTACCTGCATTATCTTATATAGATAATCCTGCGACTGACATTGACGAGAGTAATATTGCTCAAGCAGCGCTGTGGAATGTGGCTCAATTCTATGATAGCGGCACGGAGAATAAAGGTAGCGCCTTAACTTGGACAGCTGATGGTGAATATGTTTTTGATGATATGGGCTGGTTACAAAACCTTAAGTTTGGTCTTAATGTTGATAAGCGTAAAGCGAGTGAATCAGACCGTGGTCAAGACGGATTTTTAGGTGGGAATTTAGCCCAGCATATTACTGACGGCACCTTTAGCGAAGAGTTAATCATGACTACCAGTGGTTTTTTCAGTGAAGCAAGAGGGTTTAATGATACATGGATTGTTGCTGATGCTGATTATTTATTTGGTAACACAGCTGATATTCGTAACACCTATGGTTTATCTGAACGCGCTTTAGAAAAGAATTTTGAGATTGATGAGACACAAGTATCACTTTATGTAATGTCAGATTTTTCCACTGAAATTAATGGCCGCCCATTAGACGGCCAGGTAGGTGTGCGTTACGTTAAAGCGGATACAGACATGACATTCATTGGCGTTGATGCTACAACCACAGATAGCGCAAGTGTTAATTCGGTATTACCTAGTTTTGCGATTCGTTACGGCATTACTGACGATATTAACTTGCGCTTAACTTATGGTGAAACACTACGTCGCCCTGGTTTTGCTCAATTAAATGCCAATATTAATTACAATGAAGATATCACCAACGTAGGCTACGGTACTGGTGATGGCGGTAACCCAAACCTTAAACCAACAGAATCTAAAAACATTGATCTAGCGGCCGAATGGTATTTTGCCGATTCAAGCTCTGTTTACGGGACACTTTTCAAACGTGAAATTGAAGGTTTTGTTGTGCCATTTCGTAATCGTCAATTCTATGCTGGCGATGCCGATATCGATGCTGATGATTATGTAGTTAGTCAACCATCAAACGCTTCTGATGGTGAGTTAACAGGTTTTGAACTTGGCTTGATATACTTCCCTGAAAATTTACCTGAAGTACTTGATGGTTTTGGTATTCAAGCAAGTTACACTTCGTTATCTTCTTCACAAGAGTTATTTGAAACGAATGAAGCAGGTGAAATCACAAGAAGTTTTAAAAGTGATTTACCAGGTGTATCTGATAGCTCATACAGCACAGTATTTATTTATGAAAAAGAAAACTTTGATATGCGTTTATCTTACGTTTATCGCGAAGCATTCTTTAATAACAATGAAGATGCTTTATTCGCAAACCCTTTACAAGTATGGCGTCGTCCTGAAACCAGTGTAGACTTCCAATTAAGCTATGATGTTTCAGAAAATTTAACCGTTACATTTGATGCAACTAACTTAGCCAATGAGTTAGCACAAAGTTATTACGGTAAAGGTAATCAAAACACGCATAACTTTGGTAATAGCATAATCAGTCGTACTTTTGCTTTAGGTGTACGTTACTCAATGTAATTACTAATATAATCTTTAAAAAGCCCGTTTTATTACGGGTTTTTTTTTAACTAAAATAAGATAAAAAATGAAATATATAACACTATCAATAACGCCATTACTGTTTATTTTTCTTATCAGTTCCTGCAGTAGCGATAATATTAAGACAACTAATATCCAGAAATTAACCAGCCCCAATGGTGAATTAGCCATTGAGGTTTTTGTTGATACTCAGCAGCAAGCGAAGTATCAAATCAGCCGAAGCACTAACCTTGTACTAAAAGCATCAACGCTTGGTATAAAGCTCACTGATCGTGACTTATCGACTCGATTAAACTTAATTTCAACCTCAGGTATAACTACTGTTAGCGAGCAATATCATTTATTTACTGGTAAACAACGTGAGGTAACTTACCAAGCAAATGAGCAAACCTACACCTTTGAAAATACTGAAAAACAAAAACTTAGCATTACTTTTAGAGTCTCTGATGATGGTGTTGCTTTTCGTTATCAGGTATTAGCTGATAACGATGATAGTAAAACTACCCAAGTATCAATGATTGAAGAAAGCACCAGTTTTGCATTTACAGCTGACTCAACAGCATGGTTACAACCTATTGCTGTCGCTCAAACAGGTTGGTCAAATACCAATCCGTCTTATGAAGAACATTATCAACTAGCCATCCCTGTTGGCCAAGCATCACCTTCATCGGCAGGCTGGGTATTTCCAGCCTTATTTAATACTGGCGAGCACAAAGACACTTGGTTTGCTATTACTGAAGCCAACCTTACCGCTGATTTTCATGCCTCAAGACTACAAGCCCAATCGCCTAATGGCGAGTATAAAATAGGTCAACCAATGGCGGCAGAAGTTTATATTAATGATGGTGTAAAGGGCGATTTATTAGCAAAAGGTAACTTACCTGTAATATCACCTTGGCGTGTTATTGCCATTGGCGATTTAGCCACCGTAGCAAACAGTACCTTAGGTACTGACTTAGCAGCGCCTTCAACACTTACTGATACTGACTTTGTTAAACCGGGCGTTTCATCATGGAGTTGGGGCTTATTAAAAGACGATGCCACCATCTACCCTATTCAAAAAGCCTTTGTCGATCACGCTGCTGATATGAACTGGCAATACACCTTAGTTGATGCAGATTGGGATAGAAAAATTGGTGATAAAAAGTTAAAAGAATTAGTTGATTATGCCGCCACTAAAAATATTGGTGTGTTAGTGTGGTACAACTCATCAGGTGACTGGAACATTACCCCATATTCACCTAAAGGTCAGTTATTAACTGCTAAACTACGTAATGAACAATTTGCAAAATTAGCTAGCATGGGGATTAAAGGGGTTAAAATTGACTTCTTTGCGGGTGATGGCCAATCAATGATTAACTATTATCATGAGATATTACAAGATGCCGCTAAACATAAATTATTAGTGAACTTTCATGGCGCAACCTTACCACGCGGATGGCAACGTACTTACCCTCACCTGTTAACGGTTGAAGCCATTAAAGGCTTTGAAATGATCACCTTTTTCCAAGAAAATGCTGATTTAGAAGCAAGTCATAGTGCGATGTTGCCCTTTACTCGTAATTTGTTTGATCCAATGGATTTTACCCCAACGACCTTTAATGATATTCCAAGTATTGAGCGTAAAACGTCAAACAGTTTTGGGTTAGCACAAACGGTTTTATTTACTTCTGGTATTCAACATATTGTCGAAACACCTAATGGTATGAAAAATGTGCCTGAGTTTATTAAACATTTTTTACAAAATTTACCACCACAATGGCATGAGTCTAAATTTATTGCTGGTTACCCTGGAAAATTAGCGGTATTTGCCCGTCGCTTTGAAAACACGTGGTACATTACCGGTATTAACGGTGAAAATATTGAAAAAACATTAACGCTAGATTTAAGCTTTTTAAACGGAAAATCTGCGCAATATATTCACTCAGGAAAAACTGAGCGTGAGATGTTGAATGATTCACTTGAGCTTTCAAAAGCCACAACCATAAAACTAAATGGTAGTGATGGTTTTGTCATTAAAGTAAAGAAGTAAGGTCTATTAATCATCTACTTCAATTCATTACGAACTCGTAATGTTAAGCTTTCTAAGTTTTTTGTTAAGTGACTGATTAAAAAAGTTTAAACCAATATAGATGGGAGTTGAACATTCAATTACCCTCTATTTTTTGAAATAATAAAAAAGGCAGATCATTACGATCTGCCTTTTAACATTTTATTGAGTTTAATAAATAAACTATTAACTCTGCTTAGCTATTTACATCCGAACACGAACACCTAATGAGAATGTTCTATCACGAATATAAGTATCACGTGGATACAAAGTAGCATCGGCAGACGAATCACCACCAAAATAATCGGTTGCTTCATCATCGGTGATGTTAGTACCATCAAATGACAAGGTGACATTTTCATTTAAATCATATGAAACAGAAAAGTCTAATGATTGTATAGAATCATGAACAACAGAGCTACCTGGTTGAGCACCTGCCGCATTGAAACTACCAAACCATTCACTACGCCAGTTCCAAGCTAAACGCGCTGAAACATCACCACGTTCGTACATTAATACCGCATTATATGATTTATCAGAGATATTAACTAACGGCTGCATTTCACCATCAGGGCCTTCAGTTTCACCATCTAAGAATGTCGCATTAACTTGAACACCTAAACCTTGCAGCAAATCTGGTAAGTTATCAAAAAATTGCGTATAAGCTAATTCAACGCCTTCAAGGGTACCTGCACCGGTATTTTCAGGGCGGGTTACATTATATGTTGTGCCATTAACAACTTCTGGATTACTGTAAAATTGTATATAACCGTCAATTTCGCGATAAAAAAGACCAGCAGTTACAGAGCTTGTTTCATCAAAGTACCACTCAGCAGATAAATCATAATTTACCGACTCAACCCCTTTTAACTCAGGGTTACCACCGTCTCCAGTACCGAACGATGACGAGGTTTCAGATGGACTAAAGTAACTAACCCCTGGATTCAAGTCAGCAAAGTTAGGTAAAGAAATTGTTTCACCATAACTTGCACGGAAATAAACATTGTCAAACGCTTGCAAACGTAAATTAACAGAAGGTAAAACTAACGTGTCTGACGTATCAACGGTAATTGGCGACGCAACGCCATCATTAATAGTATTGCCGTTTAATTCTGTGTCTAAACGAACAACACGTAGGCCAGCTCGTCCTTCAAGTAGCATATGATTAATTTCATGTGCAAAATTGGCTTGAATATATGCGGCGTAATTTTTTTCGGTATTATCGTAGTATCGAGCCGGTAAAAATTCAGGATCTTCTGGTGAATAGCCCATCGCTTCACGAATATCACGGCGGTTTTCTAATAAATAATCCGCATCAGGTGTTAACCATTGGGTATTATTTAGTTGAGTAACATCCGACATAAAGCCTGTCGGTGTAAAACTTTCCATACCCGAAAAATCGGTCAAAGGAACACGGGCTCCTGATTGATTACCACGACCACCTGTATCAGCCTCTTGATTAAATGCTTTGCGGTTACTTAAGCGAGTACCAAAGTCAATTGAAGTGATCCATGAATCATCAAGTTGATAACTTGCATCAAGAGTCCAATCTATCGCACTCCCTTCTTGTTGACTATGTTGGTCAAAAAACGTCAGTAATTCATAAATACTTAAATCGGTCATGTCATAAGTAGAACCATCAGCATTACGAATATCTACATCAGAAACACCAGAGCCATTTTTTGAATAATCATAAGTAATATTGTCAGCAAAAAAAGCTAAATCAAGAATAAAGCCTTTATTACTGGCTGTACTGTCTGTATATGATAAATCACTACTTACCGTCAAATTATCTAAGTACCACTTACCACCAATAGCATATTGTTTAGTATCTGATACATTGCTAAACGATTGGTTACTGGTAATTGTACCGGCATTATCTGGACGAACAAATGACTGCGCTACGTTGGTACCTGGTTTGTATGAATCAACATAACCTGCTCCCCAACCACCCCAATCAGGAAGTGGTACCCAAAAGTTTTGTTCGTTATTTTGCTCATAATCGACCGAGAAAAAATCGAAATAATAGCTACTATCTAACGTAGGTGCCCATTGAAATGAAGCATTAATTGAGTCACGAGTACGGTCACCATAACGGAAATAACCACCAATAACATTAGGTGCTATAGAAGCTTCTCCTGGAATATTTGGCGTCGCTGAATTGAGGTTATTAACAACGGAGTCTGGCAAAACATTTGGTGCTGTAACGAAGTTAACTTGATCCATAAAATCACGGTTTTGATGAGAGACACTAATTAAAGCACCAAATTTACCAGCATCAGATTCCCAGTTATTGTTAAGGGTTACACTACCAATTGGATTCCATGACTCTGCTTTATCGCTATATTCATAACGTAAACCACCCGCTGCAGTAAAACCATCGTCAAAATCAAATGGACGACGTAATTGCACGTCGATCGCGCCTGCAATACCACCTTCATGATCAGAGGCACTTTGTGATTTTTTAACATCAATTTTATATACTAAATCAGCTGGAATATCTGCTAATGCAATTGAACGACCGGTTGTGGTAAAAACATTGCGACCATTCATTGTTGTCACAACATCTGGTAAACCACGGACTAATACTTGATCTACTTCACCATTTGTACGGCTTACCTGTACGCCTGTTACACGTTGTACTGCTGAAGCGACACTGTTATCAGGTAACTTACCAATATCTTCAGCAACAATAGAATCAATAATATCATTTGATTCCATTTTAAAGTTACGTGCCGAGATAATACTGGCTTTTACGCCTCGAACCTCTATTACTTCAACTGCATTTTTTTCTTGACCAGCTTCGTCATTAGCAGCAAATACTTGGCCACAGCCAAGTGAAAATACCATTGCAATTGATGAACTGATTATGCTTTTTTTGAACATTACTTTCCCCTTTTCATATTGATAGACATATATTTTTTTTATATTTTTGCTATGTCGGATCAAGCTAAACTCATTAACCCATCCAGCGTATTACAATACTATAGTAGTATTGTAATACAAATAAGGCAACAAAGTTTTTTATTATTACAAAAAATCTGAATATGAATGTTTTTACAATTTGCAGCCATGACTGCGTTTTTTAATGGGCAATTTTACCGAAAGAACATCTTTCGAAGTTATAATGATTAGCTTAATTCTTTGACAAAATGTTTATTTACTCACTGCCTTTAAATAAGTTAGCTTCAAGCGAGCAGTTGCATTTATTATATGGGGCTACAATATTATAGTAGAGAAATTGCTTTCAGCAGAAATGCTAAACTTTCAGACCGAGATTTTTAATCCACCGCCTTGAACGGTGCGTGCTTAGTAAACCATCTATCAATAAAGCTGTACTAGCTAAAAAGCTAAATGTATTAAAAATTAGAGCAACAAATGATTTCTCAGTTTGATTGCTCTTTCTTTCATTCAAAAATTAATATGAAGATTATTGTTATTAATCTTGTTCTAGATCTTATTCTTTAATTAGTATTCGATCCCTACCGCATCTAAATAATAATCAGTGTAGGTATTAAATTGGCCTTGTAACCATAAAATTACATTGTGTTTTTCACCATTAACTATCATTGGGCGAAGGTTTTCATTGTGTTTATCGTTGGTTAGTTGCTGCCACTCAATATTATCGGTATTGTCATCTAACTGAATTTTCGCATGGAAAATTTGATGAGGCATAGCAAGTGACTTGCCGGTATTTGGATTAACATTGGTTGAAATAACGACATGAGTTGGGTTGGTTGGATCAACAGAAACTAAACCGGTATAACTAGCTTCACGTTCATATAAACGACTACCGGCAAAAGCGATTTCTCGGTCATACCATTTTTTACCGTCCCAGGACGCTAAGCGATAGCGCTGATCTTGATTGTTTAAATAATACGTGTAAGCGATATGAGGATAGCCATTTTTGTCGAATGCAACGGCACTGGTCCAGGCACTTTTTTCTACGCTAAGTTCGTTACCTCGGTATTTACCACCACCGCCCTGAAAGAGTTTTTCAGCTTCTGATGGTTTAAGTGGGCCATCTTTTGCTAAATTTTTAATAAACGTGCCGTCTACACGATAAAAGTTACCTCTGCGAAATTCTGCATAATAAATGCTATTACCAAAATCTCTTGGGTGTGCATCGGTAAATGAAAGGCCAATGGTATCTTTGTCATTACCTGCATAACGTGCATACGGTCGTTGAAATCCTGCCACTTCATTTTGAATTAAATGAACGTGTTCATCGCTCCAGGTATTACCATTATCTTTAGAGGTAACATAAGTAGGGTTCCAATCAATACCACGGTAAAGATTATATAATGTATCTTCTTCAGATAAATTATAAAGATTCATATAGGTAACATTAACTGGGCTTTCAATGGTTTTTTCTTCACCCCATGTTAAAAAGTCATCTGAGGTTGATACGCGGTAATAATGCACTTTTTCGGAATTATGCTTAGCATAAACGGTTAAAAGGCTACCGTCAGGTTGAGCATAAAATACTGGTGAGTTGTGATCATCATGTTCAAAATTAGCTTGTAAGCTGGTTCTACCTAACACTTGTTGAGCTTCTAAGTCATAAACACCTACCGCCGCATCACCGAGACCATTACCAGCGACGCTGCCGATAACAAGCTTACCCTCTTTAATAATGGCACGCGGGTCTTGAAACCAACACCAACCCGCGTTATGCATTAGGGTTTTGACCGAATTAACCGTTAGCTTTTTTTCAGCATCTTCAGCCATTAATAATTTGTACATTTCTGTACCGGCAGCTAAGAAAGCACCAACACCATAAACTTCAGTATAATCAGGGAAAGAATCACCAGGGGCTGCACCAACTGGTTGAACAAAACCTAATAAACCTTCACTTGTTACTGACTTAGATAGAGCCGTCCATGATTTCATAATAACGGGACGATAGGTTTCTTTATCTAAATAGCCTTGGTTGATACCCCAAGCTAAACCATAAGTAAAAAACGACGTGCCACTGGTTTCTTTAATTGGGTAGCCTTCGGTACCACCTAGTAGACCCATTGACCAAGTACCGTCTTCACGTTGAATGTTTTTTAAACGAGTCGCCATTTTTTGGTAAAGCTCAATATAAAATTCACGACCTTGCCAAGTTGGTGGTAAATCAGGGATCATTAAGGCTAAACCACCAAATACCCAACCATTACCACGCGCCCAAAAAACATCGTTGCCGTTTTGTTCATGTTGGCCAAAGTAACTTGAATCACGCCAGAATAACTGATCTTTTTCACTCCATAATAAATCATATGTCGCTTTATATTCTTGATGCATGAAATCAAGATATTTTTCTTCGCCGGTTACTTTAGCTAAACGTGCCCATACCGGAGGTGCCATAAATAAAGCATCACACCAACCCCAACGATCGTGCGCATGGGTATCTGCAGCTAACCACTTTAATGTACCTGTTTTTCGGTTGTTTAAAATCCAATCAAATTGTTTGCGCGTTGGTTCAAGCATTTCTGGCTTATGAAACTGCTGGTAAAAGTCTAAATAAAATTGACCAACTGTATGATCGTCGGCATGGTAAGGTCTTTGATGCAAGGTCCAGTCGTTACGCTCACCAATCGCTTTTAACCAATTGGTGTATTTAGGATCATCAGCAATTTTACGCCATTCATTCATACCGGCGTATAATGCGCCATGATGCCATTCTAAGTCGTGATAACGATCACGGTTCATCCACTCTGGTGGCTTGCGTGGGATCGCGCGATATTGCCCTTGTTCTTCATGATGCTCAATTTGCCAATCTGCCACTTTTTTAGTTAATGATTTTACTGCGCTAGGGGTGATTTCAAGCTTGCCACTTTTATCGGCTAAATAGTTATCAGCGTAAGCTTGCCAAGCTTTGTTGGTTGTTATTTCTCCGACTTTACTCCAAGCAAAACCTGCGTAATAAGTTAGCTTACCCGCTTCATCTGTTTTAGTCACTAATAAGGCATGAGAGCGGTCTTTAAACTTACTTTTTTGTTCAATATATTGTGTGTGGGTAAATTTAGGTAACGCAACACCGGTGCCTACTTGGCTGCCATCAATGGTTTCCCATGTAGTTATGGTATCACCTTCAGAATTAACTGTTGCCGTGGCCTTACCGTCGTGAGTTGTCACACCCACAGCGACTTCTACTTGAATGGGTTGACCATTTTGAGTGAACTGACTTTCTGCTTGATAAAACTGGCTGCCGGTTGCTAGCATGATCCGTTTGGTTTCATCAATGTTTTTGTCGCTATAGTGATATTTCAGCTCAAATACAACTTTATCAGCCGTTTTTTCTATCACTTTATACTGGGTGTAAACATTGGGCTGAACGAGTTTGTCACCAGTAGTTGCCGTGTTATCCCATAACGCAACACCACCACAACCTAATGAATTACCAACATGATAGGGATCATAACCTTCACCATGATCTTCATGATATGAAATACCCTCGGTATGACCTTGATACCATTTATCAACAATGGGATAGTCAACACGTTTTAACCAGCAATCAGTACCATTGTTTTCTTGTGAATTTTTAAGCGCTGGGCCATAGACACGAAATGCGACTTTATCATTTTCAAAAGCAAAATCATCCATTCGCTCAGGTACAAAGCGCTCCTGAACAAGGCTGGTTTTTTGATATAATGCACAACTAGACAAAGATAAAACAGTGCCAGCTAGTAGTGCTTTTAAATAGTGATTCATTAGGTTTCTCCAACTGACCTATTCTTTTATAGACGTAAAAAAACTCTTACATAAAAAAGACCAAAAAAAATCGATAATATTTTTGGTCTGAAAGGGCTAGGTTGTTGTTACTTAGCCAGCTCGGTGATACCTTCTGAGGTCATGATGATACGCTTGATGGTGCCGTCAATGTTGTATTCTAATTTATCAACAGCTACGGAGCGTCGATAACGTCCACCAGCGCCAATGCCCGAATTGTGCTGTATCGCAGCATTATGATAGATAAAGTAATCTTTACCTTTAAATTCAATAATCGACTGGTGATTGGTTTCACTATTACCGGCCATTTCATTTAACAAACCTTTATATGCCCACGGACCATGAATACTTTTACTCATTGCATAATGAATCGTTTCAGGAAAACCACTGGCATAAGAAACATAGTAATATTCACCTTTTTTATGCACCCAGAGTGCTTCGGTAAAGTTAGGTAAATTAAGAACTTTAATTTCACCATCAAGCTCAATCATATTGTCTTTAAGTTTGACGTATTTAGGCACTAAGTTACCAAAAAACATGTAAGCGTCACCGTTTTCTTCAATATAAATGGCAGGGTCAATATCGTCCCAATCATTTTTGGTATGAGTAGTCATATCATTGGTTAATAAGGCACTACCACGGGCATCTTTAAATGGCCCATAAGGGGTATCTGCTACGCCAACACCAATCGCGAAGCCTTTTTTGTCTTTTTGATAAACTGAAGTGTAAAAATAAAATTTACCGTCGCGCTCTATCATGTGCGCCGCCCATGCATGCTCTTTCGCCCATGCAAAGTCAGTAACTTTCATGATCGGCCCTTGATGCTCCCAGTTAACCATGTCAGTAGAAGTAAATAGTAACCAGTCGTTCATTTTATAGAATGTGTTGTCAGAGTCTTCGTCATGTCCGGTATAGAGGTAAACCGTACCGTTATGCACCATAGCGGCAGGATCAGCGGTAAACATTTTATCGGTAATTGGATTTTTTGCTAACGCTGGTGCATTAAATGTCAAACCAGTTGTTAAGGCGGCACAAAATAAACCACATAATAGTTTTTTCATCTCTATCCTCTCATTGCGTTAACTACTATTTAGTCAAACGCATATTTTTATATTTTTTGCGTTAATGTTTCTTTAAAGCAATTATTTGACTGGTTCAACAATACCTTTTGAGGTCATGATGATCGGCTGTAGTGTGCCATCGACATTATATTTTAATTCATCAACGGCAACTGAACGGCGAAACTCGCCACCAATACCAATCGGTGAATTATGTTGAGTAGCACCGGTATGATAAATAAAGTAACTTTTACCTTTAAACTCAATAATGGACTGATGATTAGTATTACTGTTACCAGCCACTTCATTTAGTAAACCTTTATATTTCCAAGGCCCATGAATACTTTTACTCATGGCATAATGAATGGTTTCAGGTAAACCACTGGCATAGGTTAAATAGTAATAATCATCTTTTTGATGTAGCCAAAGTGCTTCCGTAAAATGGGGGATATCGAGTACTTTTATTTCGCCATCAAGCTCGATCATATTGTCTTTTAGCTTGACGTATTTAGGAATAAAGTTACCAAAAAACATATAAGCATCGCCATTTTCTTCAATGAAAATGGCGGGGTCAATATCATCCCAATTATTTGACGAATGAGTCGTCATATTATTGGTTAATAAGGCGCTACCACGAGCATCTTTAAAGGGGCCAGTGGGCTTATCAGCTACCGCTACGCCAATAGCAAAACCAGGATTTTCACCTTTGTCATAATACACTGAGGTATAAAAATAGAACTTATTATCACGCTCTACCATATGTGCTGCCCATGCTGAGTGCTTAGCCCACTTAAAATCAGTGACCTTTAATATCGGTCCATGTGATTGCCAGTTCACCATGTCATTTGAAGAAAATAGCAACCAGTCATTCATAACGAAGCCTGCTTTTCCTGGCACTTGTTCATCATGGCCAGTATATAAATAAACAGTATCGCCGTGGACAATAGCGGCAGGATCGGCGGTAAATACGCTGTCAATAATTGGGTTTTTCGCCGTTGATAATGCGCTATAGCCTATACAGCTTGCCATGATACTGGTACATAGAATGCGTTTAGATACTTTCACTAGAATATTTTTCATATTAATCTTCACGTTGTTCCACTTGTTATGATCTGTACATAAATAAAGGTGGCTGATAAAGCGGTTTTTATTGGGCAACTCTCAAGTAAAAATGTTGGTCAATAGTATCTTTCCATACTTGTTGGAAGGCATTAGCGCCATTATTAATTAAATCTTTACTATCTAATGTTAGCGCACCAGCTCTACGCCCAACAAAACGCACCGTACCTTGTTGTAAAAACTCAATGCGCCATTCACTCATATCACTTTGACAAGAGGCTTGTACTAAATTACCCGGCACTTTCACTTGCTCGCCAGTTTCAATCGCTAAACACATTTCACTATTGTTAAGTGATTGAAAACGGTAATAACCATTGTCTGTCGCTTGTGCTTGCCATTTTTGACAGGCAACATCGGTATAGGCTTGTTGGCTTACATTGGCATTTTCTTCTGTACTACATTCATCAACCGTGATCACTTTACCGCTATAAGCATTAATAATAGCTAAGCTTGATACTGGCTCTATACGCCAATCAGTACAGCTTTCAATACGGTTTTTACCAGTAGTTACTGCCGTACCACTTGTAGCAGCACAGTCTTTAGCTTGTAGATTATGAATAGATTGTTCGTTAGCAAAACGGAACCAACCATCATGAGATGCATCAATATTGAAACGTTGACAGGTTGATGATGTCCACGCACCAGCCGTTACTGCATTGCTATTTCCTGACAAACAATTTTCTTCCGTTAAAAAAGAACCAAAGTCAGCATTAGCGAAACGGTAGAAACCATCACCTGCTGGATCAACAACCCATTGGCTTGCTTCACTTGCACAAGCCCCCACAGAAACTGCACCTGTTTTATCAGCTGTTAAACAAGCACTGCTGTCTTTATTTATGATGTGGTATTTAACCCCTTCTACCTTAGCAAATAATGGTCCTTGCTCACCGCTAGGTACAGATATTTGTTTTTTATCAGCCAGTGGTTCACCAAAGTTAGGTAAACCTTTTTTGTCACCTTCAGTATACCAAGTGAACGGTTGTGCACGTGCAGCACGGGTGCCACTACAACCATCTGTTGGTGATGAATTACCGTGGTAAATTAACCATTCTTCACTGCCATCAGGCGAAGTAAAAAAACCGTGATGACCGGGGCCAAAAACGCCATTACCTTTACTGAAAAAGGGTTCGTCATATTTAGTCCAAGACTCTGCTTTAAGAGGGTTTTCACCCGTTAATTCAACAACCGCTAATTTGTAATCTTCGGTGTTACAGAAACTTGCTGAGTGAACAATAAAGGTTCTTCCGTCATGTTTAATAATTTCTGGCCCTTCGTTTACACGTAGACCTGAAATTTCCCAATCAAACTCAGGTTTAGTAATAACCGTACGTTCACCTTCGATTGTCCATGGGTTAGTCATTTTAGAAATCAAGTTAACTTGGTCATCACCGTGCCACTCTGACCATAAGAAGAATAATTCACCTTCATGTTTAAAGTAGCTACCATCAATATTCCAATGATCTTTCATTGGCGTGTCTTTATATTGATAAGGCCCCATAGGGTCACTACCTTCACTTTCTAAAATATGATTTTTTTGAGCGTGATACCCGTTGCCTTCTTCACCGGCTGTATAAATAACATACCAACGTGTACCTTCTGGTGTTTCAAACGGGAAAAATTCAAACGCCCAAAAGTTACAACAACGTGACGGATCATCACCCGTCCAAATATTATGTGCGGGTGCATTAGCCAGTCCTTCAATAGTGGGTGACTTGCGCATCACAAGTTCAGAAGCCCAAGTTGTGGTAGTTAAGTAATAGTTACCTTGATAATAGTGCATCCAAGGATCGGCACCATTTCGAAATAACGGATTAGCAAAAGTATCGCTGGCAATTTGTGTTAACTTACTGTTATTTTTTTCGACAGAAGTGTCTGGCGTAATAACCAAGTTATCACTTTGTTCACACCCAGCAATTGCAAAAACCACTAGGGCTAAACATAACTGCCCCAAATTTTTAATCAGACTACCTGTTTGTTTATTTATATTTTCATTCATTGTTAGACTCTTTATTTTTTATCAATCGTACTTCTATAAGTATCTAGAGTGCTTTCATCAACACTTGGCCACAAAGCTTTATCCCAAGATATTTCAGATATTTTTAATTTTTGTAAACCGTTATCACTTGACTCATAAGCGTGGTAAACCAAGTAATCTTTACCATTAAATTCATAAGCACTGTTATGTCCTAATCCTGGCCATGCCTTGTTACCTTTAAGTAAAATAGTTCCGCCACCTTGTGCCATGTCTTTACCATTTTTATCAAGATATGGGCCGGTAACACTTTTTGAGCGTCCCATCGCTAAGTGATAGGTGCTGTCGTCACCACGACAACATAATCCGTAAGAAACAAATAAGTAGAAGTAGTTACCTTTTCTGTAAATAAACGGCGCTTCAATTTGTGCAGCGCCCGGCTCTGCTTCATTGGTAAAAACTGGACGATCTAACTTGGCAATAGTTGACCATACTTGAGGTTGTGCTATTTCCGTTAAATTATCGGCTAATTTGACAATTTTTAATCCTCCCCAAAATGAGCCAAAACTCATCCAAGGCGTGCCCTGCTTATCAAAAATAATGTTAGGATCGATGGCATTAAAAGAATCACGGTGTGGAACAGACTGTAAAATAATTCCTTGATCTTGCCACTTATAATCAGGAGAGTTGCTATCTAAGGTTTTATTTACCGTAACCCCCATTGCAGAAGTGTTTTTGCCAAAAGCAGAAACAGAGTAGTAAAGGTAAAATAAATCATTATGTTTGATAATATCTGGCGCCCATAAATGACCGCCAAAGCTTGAAGATACTTGTTTTGCCCAAGTAGGTTCGCCTGCAAAGGCGCGATCAGAATAATGCCAGTTAACGAGATCGTCAGATTGATATATCGTAATACCTGGACCTGTACTAAACAGGTAATACCTGCCATTTTCTTGTGCAATAACGGGATCGTGAATATCAAGTTGCGGCAGTGTTTGCGCTTGACAACCCAAGGTAAATAAAGAAGTGGTTAATAAATATATGCAAGGCTTAGCATTGCTTTTCCACCAAGTTAATAATGACAAAACAGTTCTCCTGATAAAGTGTTCTTCAACTAACGTAAAATTGAATTATTTTCTTAAGTACTATTGTATGATGATTAATACTAGCATACTATTATCGTTAAAAGGTACACCCTATTCTAAGAAATTTCACAAATAAGCAAATCAGTTACTGATTTGTACATATTAAAAGGTTTGCATAATGAGTTCACAGAAGCTTTCAATATTAGAAAAAATCGGTTACGGCTCCGGTGATATGGCGGTTAACGTGGTGATTTCCTCCATGATGCTTATTATCACCTTCTTTTATACTGATGTTTTTGGTTTAAAACCTGAAGACGTTGCTATATTACTTCTATCTGTACGCTTAATTGATGCGATAACTGATCCGCTCATGGGAGTCATTACCGATAAATATACTACGCGGTGGGGACGTTACCGCCCTTATTTCCTAATTATGGCTATCCCTTTTGGTATTTCAGTATTTTTAACCTTTAGTACTCCTGATTTAGACTACAACAGCAAATTAGTTTGGGCTTACGCAACTTATATTTTTGTTACCATCATGTTTACCGTTGTTACCATTCCTTATATTTCACTTATTGGCGTATTAACCGACGATCCAAAAGACAAACTTTCAGCGAACGGCTATCGTTTATTTTTCGCTAAAATTGCTGCTTTATTAGTGACTTCTTTAGTACCTATTTTAGCGGATTATTGGGGTGGGGATAATCTTGCAGCCGGCTATCAATTTGCCATGGGTTTAATGGCAATATTAGGCGCGTTATTATTTATTTTTTGCTTCTTTACCACTACTGAGCGTATTGAACATAAAGTTGAAACCAAGCCATTTTTATCACAAATTCGATTATTACTGAAAAATGACCAATGGTTAATCTTATGTGCTATTTGCATTGTTGGCACTATCGGTTATGTGATTCGTGGTTCGGTGGCTTTATTTTATGCTAAATATTATTTAGGTGGTGATGCCGCGTTATCATCTGCTTTTATTTCTACGGGGGTTGTCGCTGCTATTTTAGCGATGATTGCATCAACCTGGATCACTAAACATTACTGTAAAATTAAACTGTTTCGTTATAGCCAACTATTGGTTGGTTTACTCAGCGTAATGATCTATTTCATGGTTGATCCTAGCGATGTCATCCTAGCTTTTGTTCTGTATTTTTTTCTATCGTTTGTTGTTGACCTTCATGCACCAGTATTCTGGTCTATTATCTCTGAAGCAATTGATTACGGTACAGTAAAAACAGGCAAGCGTGTTTCAGGTTTAGCTTACGGGGGTATTTCATTTTCTCAAAAAGCTGGTATGGGGTTAGCCGGTTACATTGTTGCTATGTTATTAGCTTACTTTAACTATGTACCTAACCAAGCACAAACCGCTTTTACCTTAACTGGTATTGCCTTAATGCTGTCAATTATCCCTGGTGCTTTCCACGCCATTATGGGCTTGTTAATGTTTAAATATAAAATTAACAATGAAAAATATGAAGCGATTAAAGCCACATTAGCCACTAGCCAAACAAACGCTAGCAATCAAGAACCTCAAATTAAAGCTGATGGTTCAACGCCAGAAGCAACTGTTTAACCCAAATTGGAGTCACAAGTGAATTTACTTACCCCACTTATTGAACAACGCGCAGATCCTTTTATTTATAAGCATACTGACGGCTATTATTATTTTACGGCCTCTGTGCCAGCTTATGATCATATTGAGTTACGCCGCGCTAAAACGATTGCGGGTTTAGCTGATGCTGAAACCGTTAATGTATGGCAAAAGCCTGAAACAGGCCCTTATTCAAACTTAGTTTGGGCACCTGAAATTCACTTCAATCAAGGTGCTTGGTATGTTTATGTTGCTATTGCGCCAAGCCGTGAAATTAAAGACGATTTATTCCAACATAGAATGTATGTTTTACGTTGTACTGACGACAACCCCCTCACTGGTAACTGGGAGTTTTTAGGGCAAGTTGATACAGGTATGGATACCTTCTGCTTAGATGCCACCACTTTTACCCATAAAGACCAATTATATTATTTATGGGCGCAAAAAGAAGATGGCATTCAGGGTAATAGTAATTTGTACATTGCCAAAATGGATACGCCAGATCGTATTAGCTCAAAGCCAATTATGCTAACTAAGCCTGAATTACCTTGGGAAATTATCGGTTTTTGGGTAAATGAAGGCCCTGCTGTTTTACAACGTAATGGTAAAGTGTTTATTACTTATTCAGCTAGTGCTACTGATGAAAACTACAGCATGGGTTTATTAACCGCTGATGATGACGCGGATTTATTAGACCCTGCAAGCTGGTTAAAATCGCAAGAGCCAGTATTGAAAAGTTGTTTTGAACATGATGTCTACGGTGCCGGTCACAACAGTTTTACTATTTCAGAAGACGGACAAGATGACATTTTAGTGTATCACGCACGTACTTACACAGAAATTGTAGGAGATCCGCTTTGGGATCCTAATCGTCATACCTACGTAAAAACTTTACGTTGGGATAAAAATGGCTTACCGGTATTTGGTAAGCCTTCACTACAAGATTAAGTCTCCCCACTAGTATGCCCCTATTATTTTTTATAGGGGCTTTTTTATTTAAAAGGGTTTTGACATGCCATTATTTTTAAAAGAAAACTTATTAAAAAAAGTTTTAATAACCTTTGTTTATAACTTACTAGCGCTTAGTGTTAACTTTTCTAGCTTTGCACAAACTATTATGGAAGCATCTACGATTAAAAGTATTCCAATTACCGATGTAAGAGTAACCGCAGGACCGTTTTATCATGCCCAGCAAACCAACATAGCCTATTTGCTCAAGATGGATCCTGAACGCTTACTTGCACCTTACCAACGTGAGGCAGGCTTACCATCAACAGCTGAAAGTTATCCAAACTGGGAGAGCACAGGCTTAGATGGTCACATTGGTGGCCATTATTTAACAGCCTTGTCACTTGCTTATGCAGCAACTCACGATACTGAAATTTTACGTCGTTTAATCTATATGGTGAATGAATTAGATAAATGCCAAAAAGCGCACGGTAATGGTTATTTAGGTGCGGTACCTAAAGGTGCTGAAGTTTGGAAACAAATTGCCAATGGTCATATTGAAGCTGACTTATTTACCTTAAACAAAAGCTGGGTGCCTTGGTATAACTTACATAAAGTTTTTGCCGGTTTACGTGATGCCTATTTATACACGGATAACCAACAAGCTAAAGCGATGTTAATTTCATTTAGTGATTGGATGTTAACCTTAAGTAATAAGTTAACCAATGAACAATTACAATTAATGCTTCGCACCGAATATGGTGGCTTAAATGAAACCTTAGCGGATGTTTATGATATTACCGGTAATAACGATTATTTAACCTTGGCAAAACGTTATACTGAGCAAGTATTACTTAACCCATTACTTAAAAAGCAAGACCAATTAACTGGCTTACATGCCAACACACAAATCCCTAAAATTGTTGGAGTTGCCCGTATAGCTCAATTAAATAACGATAAAGCGTGGTTAGACAGTGCTGATTATTTTTGGCAACAAGTGGTGGGTAAACGTACGGTATCAATTGGTGGTAACAGTGTTCGTGAACATTTTCACCCAAGTGAAGACTTCACTAGCATGGTGAAAGACGTTGAAGGCCCTGAAACCTGTAATACTTACAACATGCTAAAACTGTCGAAAATATTGTATGAAAATAAACAAGACCTACAATATATCGATTATTACGAGCGCGCTCTTTACAATCACATTTTATCATCACAACATCCAGAGCATGGTGGTTTAGTGTATTTCACACCAATGCGTCCGAGTCACTACCGAGTTTATTCAGCGCCAGCTCATGGCATGTGGTGTTGTGTTGGTTCTGGTATAGAAAATCATTCTAAATATGGCGAAATGATTTACGCAAGCCAAGAAGATAATTTTTATGTGAACTTATTTGTCAATTCTGAAGTTACATGGCGTGAAAAAAATATCAAACTGAGCCAAACCACCCTATTTCCAGATGAAGAAAAGACCATCATTGAAGTGCATAATGCCGGCGAATTTGCGCTTAACATCCGCTACCCTGCTTGGGTAACCGCTGGTCAATTAACCGTTTCAGTTAATGGTAAAGCCGTTAACATTACCGCTAAGCCAAGTGAATATATACGAATTAATCGCTCTTGGCAAAAAGGTGATATCGTTAAAGTAACTTTCCCAATGCACACCAGTGTTGAGCAATTACCAGATCAATCTAATTATTATTCAATTTTACATGGTCCAATTGTACTTGCAGCCAAAGACAACCCGTTTGAACATGAAAAGCTTGAGTTCATTGCTGATAGCAGTCGTATGGGACATATTGCTCAAGGGCCTGTTTGCCCAACCGATAACATACCGATGTTTTTAAGCAATGGAGCTGATTTTATTAATGAGATAAAACCAGTCACTAATATGCCACTGACCTTTAGCACCGGTGATGCCACTATGGTACAAAAAGCACCGTTAACCTTAATACCCTTTTTTAGGTTACATGACAGCCGCTATACTATTTATTTTCCACAAAGTTCTCCAGCTGAATGGGAAAACTTAAAAGTAAACTTAGCAACTGAGGCGCAACAAGAAGCAGCATTAGCTGAGCGTACGTTAGATAGCATTCAACCAGGGGAGCAACAACCTGAATCTGATCATTTTTTCAAAGCAGAGCAAAGTGAAGCAGGTTTAAATGGCACTAAACATTGGCGCCATGCCCGTGGTTGGTTTAGTTACCTAATGGACACAAAAGGAGAATATTCCGTTACTTTACAGTTAACTTTTTTTGGTGCTGATAAAGATCGTGAGTTTGATGTGTTAATAAATGATAAGCTATTAACGTCTATTAGTTTGACGGGTGATAAAGGTGCGGTTTTCTATCATGAAAACATTGATATTCCAGCACACTTAATTGGTGCTCCGAACAAGCCATTTCGCTTAAAGTTTAAAGCTAAACCAAACTCAATTGCCGGTGGTTTATACGGTATTCGTTTACTAAAAATTAGTAAAAATTAGCTTAACTTATCTTGCTCATTGGCCTTAAAACGTCATTGAGCAAGATAATAATTCTTAAAATCACGGTACCACTATCGCGCTGGCGTTTTCTAAAGCCATCCGCTAATTGATACTTTTTCCATTCAGGAATAAATACTCGACAAAAATCATCGACATCACAAAATATATCAACTAACTTATCCATACCATGCCTGTTCCTTATACGCTCTAATGTTTTTAGTCAAAAGATCCGATCGTGGAACAGGCAATTAGTTCCCTTACATTTATATTTTTTAAACCGAGTTGAGCTTATACAAATTGATAATTTAGGTTAAATTTGTGGGGATCCCTCAGCATTAAATCAATAAATAGACGCTGTCCTTGAATACGTTTAATTCTCACAAAATTCGTACCTAAAGTTCAACACGCCCTACGATTAATCGTCTAATAAATTGTTAAATACTGGAAAGCCTTCTTTTGACCAGGTAATTTCACGAATTCTGGCATGGCGATTACCGTCTGTTAGTGGCGTTCCACGTAAGGTTAAATAATCTCTAGCATGGTAAATCATTAAATCTTTTTTACCATCTTCAGAAACGGTAAAACTATTATGACCAGGGCCAAATCTAAACAAATTTTCTTGGGTGGTAAAAACTGGCTTAGGTAATTTATGCCAGCTTTCAGCTTTCATTAAATCAGCGTTTTCATCAGCCCATAGCAAGCCCATCGAATAACGATGATCTGTTGCACTAGCGGAATAAGTAATGAATATTTTGCTGTTACGTTTAAGTACAGCAGCCCCTTCATTTACTTTATAACCTAACCGCTCCCAATCAAGTAATGGCTCAGCAATATACACTTCAGGTTGCTCTACTTCTAAGGCGTTTTTCATCTTAGCAATCACTAAACCGCTATTATAGCTTTGCGCATCATCTTGTTGTGCCCAAACTAAATAACGCTGACCTTTATGAGCGAAACTAGTAGCGTCTAATGAAAAGGTTTCGCGAGCTACTTTCACCTTACCTGCTTCTAGCCATTCACCTTGCATAGGATCTGCTGAAGTATTTGATAACGCATACATACGAATACTGAACGGTTTATTGATATCACCAGCGGCAAAGTAAATATACCAAACACCATCAATATGATGTAATTCTGGCGCCCAAATATTTACACTCATAGGCCCTGAATCATTTTTACGCCAAACCACCTTTTTAGTGGCGGTTTTTAGCCCATTTAACGTAGTAGCATGGCGTAATTCAATACGGTCATATTCGGGTACTGAGCCAGTAAAGTAATAATCACCATTAGCACTTTTGTGTACCCAAGGATCCGCTCTATTTGGAATAAAAGGCTCAACCTTATACTCTTTCTGTATAGTGCTTTTTTTTATATTGGCAGTGCTATTGTTTGCTTGGGCGGCATTAACACTTGCAATAAACATAATGCTCATAATCGATATTTTAATAAAAAATTTGAATAATTTACTTAGCATACTTGCTCCTTTTTATAATTATTTTGATTAAAAAAAAGCCGATAAAATTATCAGCTTTTTTATTTATATTTAGTCGTTAAGAGTGCGTACTTTTATCTCTATTGAGTACTTTTTGTAAGACAATAAAGAAGAACAGCAATAAGCCAATCACTATTTTTGTCCACCAACTGCTTAATGTGCCGTCAAAAGTGATATACGTTTGAATAATGCCCATTAACAGCACACCTAAAACCGTACCAATAACATAACCACTACCACCGCTTAATAACGTACCGCCAATAACAACGGCAGCAATAGCGTCTAACTCAACACCAACGCCTGCTAAGGCATAACCAGAGAAGGTATAAAAAGTGAAAACGATACCAGCAAGTGTGGCTAAAAAACTACTGGCCGCATAGATAGAAATGGTGGTTTTTTTAACAGGAACGCCCATCAATTGAGCTGACTGTTCGCTACCACCTAAGGCATAAATATTAGTACCAAAGCGCGTAAAGTGCATCACAATAACCACAAAGATTAAAATCAATGCAAAGATCATTGAGCTAGCATCAAACCATGCATTACCCGGTAAAGACCAACCAAAATCAGACACCATGTCATAAAATGGGTGGTCAATCTCTACCGACTGCTCACTAATGGTGGTAGCTAAACCACGCGCTAAAAACATCCCAGCAAGCGTAACAATAAAAGGTTGTAAACGATAAACATGAATAAGTGTCCCCATGAGCGCACCAAATAAAGTCCCTAACGGCAGCACAATGGCAAATACTAATAATGGGTGCAATTGATATTCGGTAATTAACACACTACATAACACACCACTTAAAGCGATAACCGAGCCAACCGATAAATCAATACCACCAGAGATAATGACTAATGTCATACCTAACGCAGTAATTAATAAAAAAGCATTATCACTGAATAAATTAGTAACAACACGCAAACTACCAAAGCCTTGATATTGTGATGCACCAATAAGAAATAAAACAACGAGTAAACTGGTTGTGATCCATAAAGGAAGAAAGCGTTTTGCCATCATTTTGCTTCTCCTAAATTTTTAGCACTACTTTTAGTTGTAAAAAGCGCTTTAAGTTGTTTTCTAAACTTTTCAGATTGTAATAATAAAACCATTAAAATCACTAATGCCTTAATTAATAAATTAAACTTCGCTGGTAAACCACTAACAATAATGGTGGTTGCTAACGTTTGAATGATCAGTGCGCCAGTAATTGCTAACACTAAAGAAAAACGGCCACCAATTAATGAAGCGCCACCAATAACAACCGCTAATATGGCATCTAATTCTAACCATAAGCCGGCATTATTGGCGTCTGAACCTTGAATGTTTGCCGCACTTATCATGCCAGCAAGTGCCGCACAAATACCGGCAATAACATAAGCAAATGATTTAACCGCTTTATCATTAATGCCTAAATAACGACTTGCACTGGCATTACAACCAACCGATTCAATAAATAAACCTAGCGCTGTTTTACGCAGTAATAACTGGGTTACGGCTAACATGCCAATAACTATCCAAATAGGCATAGGTAAACCAAGCCAATTACCAACCCCAATAAAAGCAAAGCTGTCATGTTGGAAAGTAATAATTTGCCCTTGGTTAATTAACTGAGCAACACCGCGACCAGCAACCATTAACAATAAAGTGGCAACAATCGGTTGAATGCCTAAATAACTCACTAATGAACCATTGACTAAACCGGCAACAATACCTACCGCTAAACCAGCCAATAATACGGTTACTAATGCAACGTCAGGCACTAATAATAAGTTGGCACAAACGGCACCTGAAATAGCCATTACTGCACCAACCGATAAATCAATACCGCCGGTGGCAATAACCACACTCATACCAATCGCTAATAGTGCCACTGGTGCACAACGATTAAGAATATCGATTAACGAGCCGTAAATGCGTCCGTCTTGATATGACAAGCTAAAAAAGCTTGGGTCTAAAACTAAATTAACCGCTAATAATAAAATTAACGCGCAAACTGGCCATAAATATCGACCAAAGTTATTACTTGCACCCGCTTGATAACGTGCACTTTTTGCCACTGCCAACGCCTGCTCTTGCTCTGAAAGTTGAACAGGTTGAGACTCATTAGATGTTGGCGTATCAGAAACCGCTTGATCCTGATTATTTGTTGAAGATTTCATTTATCCCTCCGCAATAGCTTGCATAACATGCTGTGATGTTAACTCTCGACCACTTAGTTCAGTAACCTTGTGACGATCTCGCATAACCACTACTTTATTGGCAAAAGCCACTAATTCATCTAATTCTGAAGAGGTTACCAACAATGACATGCCCTCATCACATAGCGTTTTAATTAACGTTAAAATTTCAGCGTGAGCACCAATATCAATACCACGCGTCGGTTCATCTAATATTAATAAGGTTGGATCAATCGCTAACCATCTCGCTAAAATAACTTTTTGCTGATTACCACCACTTAGTTGCTCAATAGGTTTGTCGGCATCTGGTGTCGCTATTTGTAATTTATCAATATAAAACTGCGCTAGCTCTTCTTGTTTCGCTTTAGAAATATAACGCCACCAGCCTAAACGCGCTTGTAATGCTAACGCGATATTCTCACGGATAGATAATGCTCCAATAATCCCATCTGTTTTTCTGTCTTCAGGACATAAAGCAATACCGGCATTAATAGCATCAGCAGGTTGTGATACGTTTAATTTATTAAACGTAAAAGTGATTTCACCTTGAGTTAATTGATCTAAACCAAAAATCGCTTTACATACTTCCGTTCTACCAGAACCTAACAAACCGGCTAAACCAACCGCTTGACCTTTACCAACAGTTAAATTCATTGCCTGTATTGAGCCTTTAGCAGAGACATTATCTAACGTTAATATCGTTTCACTTTCATTTAATGACACGTCGACATCGCTAGCGTGGCCTTTTAAGTGCTGTAACTCTTTACCTAACATAGCTTCAATTAATTTAGCTTGTGGTAATTCAGCGGTTAAAAATTCCCCCACTTGCTTACCATTTCTTAATACGGTAATGCGATCACTTATTTGATAAACTTGATCAAGAAAATGCGTAATAAATACAATAGCTACGCCATCTGCTTTCAGTTGATTTAAGACCTTAAATAACGTTTGTACTTCATCAGCATCTAAACTCGCGGTTGGTTCATCTAACACTAGCACTTGTGCCGACATCGCCACGCCACGTGCAATCGCGATCAACTGCTGAACAGCAACCGAAAACGAAGATAATTGCGCATTAACATCAATCGTTAAATTAAAACGCGTTAATAACTCGGCTGATTTAACCAACATGGTTTTGTAGTCAATCAAGCCATATTTACGCGGCTCATGACCCAAAAATAAATTTTGTGCCACGGTTAAATTAGGTAACAAGTTAACTTCTTGATAAACAGTACTAATACCGGCAACTTGTGCTTCGGCAGGTGTTTTAAAATCATATGATTGATTATTAAATAAAACCTGACCTTTATCTTCATCTTTAGTTTGCGCACCAGTCATCACCTTAACCAGTGTTGATTTACCGGCACCATTTTCACCCAATAAAGCATGTACTTCCCCTTTGTAAAGGGTTAGATCAACATCTTCTAATGCCTTTACCCCAGGGTAAGTTTTACTAATATTTTTAAGTTCTAAGACAACAGACATAGAACATCTCCTTGATAAACAAATACGGAACATTGGCTCATGAATGCTTACTTCATGCGTCTTTTTTCATATTCTGCTGCTGCAGTTTCTTGGGTAAATAAGTCACCGGTAGTACTGATAAGTTTTGGAATATTTTTATCACCTTTCAAGTAAGCTTCTATAGCATCAAAAGATGGACCACCTAAATGTGGGCTTAGCTCAACAGTAGCACTTGCTTCACCATCAGCCATCGCTTTAAAGTAATCAGGTACACCGTCAACTGATACCACTAGAATGTCTTTTGCTGGTTTTAATCCCGCTTCTTTAATCGCTTGAATAGCACCTAATGCCATTTCGTCGTTATGTGCCCAAACCGCACAAAGTGAAGCGCCACCTTGCTCAGCTTTTAAGAAACTCTCCATCACTTCTTTACCTTTGGTACGGGTAAATTCACCGGTTTGGCTACGTACAATTTTTACATTCGGGTAATTAGCAATCACTTCGTTAAAGCCTTTAGCACGATCAATAGCCGCCGTTGCGCCTACCGTACCTTGCAATTCAGCAATCGCACAATTTTCATTGGTTTCTTTTACTAACCAGTGCGCAATTTTACGACCTTCTTCAGAAAAATCAGAAGCGATGCGTGTTAAAAATAACTTTTGATCTTCAACATTTACGTTTCTATCAACAATAACGACAGGTATACGGGCACGTTTAGCTTCTTTTAGTACCGGTTTCCAACCCGTTTCAACAACTGGTGCGATAACAATTCCGTCAACACCTTGTGCAATAAAACTTCTTACTGCTTTAATTTGGTTTTCTTGTTTTTGCTGAGCATCAGCAAATTTTAAATTAATCCCACGTTTTTCTGCTTCCGCTTTTACTGACTCACTAAAACTAGTTCGCCAACCACTTTCTGAACCAACCTGTGAAAAGCCTATTGTTGTTGAAAAAGCATTATTTGCTATTGATATCAACATTAGTGTTATCATAATACGAATATACATTATTTAAACCTCTTCTCTTGAGGGCTTAAAATAAGCCCTATTTGTAATTATTGTTTAGTTGGAATTATTATTTACGTAGAATTTTATTTGGGATTGCTGCTATTTATATGTTTAGAAATCGGTGTATTGTTGTTTGTTGATAAACGGTATCTTTTTCAACAATAACACTAGGAAAGTTGGAATGATTTACAGCATCTGGGTATCCATGTGTCTCTAAACATAACCCTTTAAATTTACTGAGTTTTTGGTCGTTGCTGCCAACATAGCTACCATCAAGAAAGTTGCCGCTATAAAACTGGATACCCGCTTCTGTCGATAATATTTCCATAGCACGGCCTGATACAGGGTCGGTTAATTTAGCGACTGGCATAAGATCTTTATTATGATCTGAACGATTAATAACGAAATAATGATCGTAACCGTTAGCAAGTTGTTGAATATCTGTACCTACCGCTTTACCTTGTCGAAAGTCAAATGCCTTTTCAGCGACAGGAATAATTTCTCCCGTTGGGATTTGTTCACTATCTAAGCCTAAAATATGATCTGCTGGCATTTCAAGCACAAGCTCTAAAACATCTTCGGCTTCCGTACCGGCAATATTCCAATAGGCATGATTCGTTAAGCAAATAGGTGTTGCTTGATCTGTAACCGCACGATAGTTTAACGCTAATTCGTTTTCATCGTTCAAACGATATTCTAATTCAATATCAAGATTTCCCGGAAATCCCTGATCACCATCGGGGCTATGATAGCGAAAAATGGCAGCAACGCCATTTGCATCTTGTAATGTTTCAACATTCCAAAAACAAGTACTTAAACCACCAAAACCACCATGTAACTGATTACGTCCTTCATTAGCCGTTAACTTAATATTTTTTCCATTTAATTCAAAACAAGCATCACCAATTCGGTTAGCAACTCGCCCAGCAGTAACACCAAAATAATAAGGGTTGGTAACCCAATCATTCGTATTTTTGTAATTTAATACGATTTCTGTTGCAACACCCCCTTCTTTTTCAGGCAATACTACTGACATAATGCTCGCACCCAAATTAGATAAAGAAACCGTTAACCCATGACGATTAGTCAGCGTAACAATTTCAATAGGTGCGGCCAAAGCAGGCGTTATTAATTGCTTTGTTGTGATAGCAAACGGTGATGATGTTTTTGTCATTAAATTCTCAATTTTCTCTTTATAATTCAGTCAATAGTTATTTAGTAAATACACTACAGGTTTATCGCGAGCATGCTTACTTAAATCCAGCCACCATCAACAACAAAGTCTTGCGCTGTGCAAAGTTTACTGTCGTCTGAGGCTAAAAATAAAGCCATAGCGGCTATATTTTCAGGCATTACATAATCTTTAATACATTGGTTATCTTCGATTTTTTTAACAGTATTTTCATTAACCCAGTGTGTTAATTGACGCTCAGTCATAACCCAACCAGGAGTAATGGTATTAATTCTAATGTTATCTTTGCCTAATTCACTAGCAAAACCACGCGTTAAACCAACCACTCCGGCTTTTGCTGCCGTATAGCCGGGCATGCCACCTTGGTGATCATGCCAACTCATTGACCCCATGTTAATAATTGAACCTCCACCAATATTCACCATTTGTTTATGAGCTGATTGAATAGCAAAAAAGTAATGGCGTAAATTTATGTTAATACAGCGATCCCAATCGGCTGCTGTCACCTCTTGAAACTGATGGCGAGTATCATTAGCGGCACTATTGACCAAAACAGAAATAGCACCAATGTTTTCTTCAACTTCTTCCATAATTTGTTTCAATTTATCAATATTAGTCAAGTCACATTCATAAAAGTGAACTTCAGCCTCTGCATTTTTTTCTTTTAACGACGTAACTAACTCGGTTGATTCATTCACCAATACATCCACAAAGACAACTTTAGCGCCTTGCCAAGCAAAAGATTCAACAAGACAGCTTCCTATTCCTGTTGCACCACCAGTAATAAAAACAACTTGTCCAAGCAAACTAGGATAAAGGTTACTCAAGCCCATAATTAAGCCCTTTTTTATAAATATTGAGTTTATTATAAAGAAGAATTAAAAATTTACTAATGAGAATGAGAAGGAACATCTGCACCTCTGCATCCCAATAAAAAATCAAAATCACAGCCTTCATCAGCTTGCAATACTCGCTCTCTATATATTTCTAAATAACCACCGGTTTTAAAAATTATCTGCTTCGCTTTTAATTTTTCTAATCGCTTTGTTAACTCTTCTTCACTCACTTCTAATGTTAATAAGCCTTGTTCTACATCAATTTCAATATAATCGCCTTCTTCTACAGCGGCTAGTGGTCCAAATTCCATCGCCTCTGGCGCAACATGTAAAACCACAGTACCAAAAGCTGTTCCACTCATTCTAGCATCAGATATACGTACCATGTCAGTAATACCCTTTTTAAGTAATTTAGGTGGTAAGCCCATATTACCGACTTCAGCCATGCCCGGATAACCTTTAGGTCCACAGTTTTTTAAGACCATAATACTCATTTCATCTATATTAAGATTAGGATCATCAATGCGCTGTTTATAATTATCTAAGCTATCGAAAACTACGGCTTTTCCACGGTGGTTCATTAAATGTTCGCTTGCAGCCGAGGGTTTAATTACTGCACCTCTGGGAGCTAAATTTCCTCGTAAAATACGAATACCACCATTTTTCATTAACGGTTGGCTGAAAGGAAAAATCACCTCATCATTATAACAAGGTGCCTGTTTAACATTTTCCCATAAATTATGACCATTCGCTGTTAGCTCATTACCTAACAACAGATTTTCTTCGCCAAGAATACGTAATACTGCCGGTAAACCACCTGCATAATAAAAATCTTCCATTAAATATTGGCCTGACGGCTGCAAATTCACTATGGTTGGAATATCATAACCCTGAGACCAATCATCTAATGACAAATCAACCCCTATGCGCCCAGCGATGGCTTTCAGGTGAATAACCGCATTGGTAGAGCCACCTATGGCAGCATTGACTTTAATGGCATTGAGAAATGCATTTTTGGTTAAGAGTTTTGAAAGTGTTAAGCCTTCTGTAACCATATCAACTATTCTCATGCCTGACATATGTGCTAACACACTACGACGAGAATCAACCGCAGGTATAGCTGCATTATGGGGTAAACTAACACCTAAACTTTCTACCATGCACGCCATAGTAGATGCCGTGCCCATGGTGTTGCAGGTACCGGTAGAGCGAGACATACTCGATTCAGCACTCATAAATTCGTCAAGTCTAATATTTCCGGCTTTATAATCTTCGCTCATTTGCCAAACAAGTGTTCCTGAGCCAACATCTTTACCTTGGTGTTTACCATTCAACATAGGACCTCCAGTAACAACGATGGTGGGCAGATCACAACTTGCAGCTCCCATTAATAGTGCCGGTGTTGTCTTATCACAACCAACCATTAGCACAACACCATCAATAGGATTTCCACGAATCGCTTCTTCAGTATCCATTGCTGCTAAATTTCTGGTGAGCATGGCAGTTGGACGTAAGTTAGATTCCCCGCTTGAAAATACCGGAAATTCTACGGGAATACCGCCAGCTTCACGAATACCGTTTTTAACTTTTTCAGCGAGCTCACGAAAGTGACCGTTACAAGGAGTTAAGTCTGACCAAGTATTGCAAATTCCGATGACAGGTTTATTTTGAAAATGATGATCAGGAATACCTTGATTTTTCATCCAACTACGGTACATAAAACCATTTTTATCGTTAGTGCCAAACCAATTTGCAGAGCGAAGCGTTAATTTTTCATCTTTTTTCGACATAGTATTACCTAACTTACCTACAAACTTTTAGTGGCAACAAAACAATAATACTACAATAACACGAAAGATTTTAATTGGTAAAGTATAGTTCAAAAATATTGACTAGTTATCTTATTTTAAAAACAAAAAACCAGTGTAATACACTGGTTTTAGTAATAAAGATTCGAATATTTTTAGCTTATTTTTGTTTTTTCAGTATTGCTTTCACTGACTTTTCAGATTCCAGTAGTAAATCAAGCATCTTTTGTTCCGCTTCAATAGCATTACGACTTTCAATTGCTTTATATATTGCTTTGTGGGCAGGTAAAGCATCAACATATTCTCTTTCTGTAGAGCTACTTAAACGAAAAATTCCGGCTAATGCTGATTGAATGGTTTTGCCTAACGAAATGATAAAGTCATTATTTGTTGCATCTAATAAAGCCATATGAAACTCAAGATCGCTTGAAAATACTTCATCAGTGCCAATTTTAGCTTGCTCCATTTTTTCATAGGCTTTTGCTATATCGTTAATTTGTTCATCAGTACGACTTTCAGCTGCTAACTTCACTGCCGCAGGTTCAAAAATGCATCTAACTTGAAATAATGATGAATAAAATGAAACGCTAGGTTCGGTAGTAAAAAACCATTCAAGAACATCTGAGTCAAACATATTCCAATGTTTTTGTTCCTTGATGCGAGTACCAAGTTTTGGTCGAGATTCAATCAACCCCTTTGCAGTTAATGTTTTAAAAGCTTCTCTTAAGGCTGTACGAGAAACGCCCAACTCTTCACCTAAATTTGTTTCATTAGGAATATAATCACCTGGTTGGTAAGTTCCACCTACTATACGAGAGCCTAATTCACTAGCAACCCATTTGTGAATACTCACAGGGCGATTTGTTTTTGTTTTAACCATTGAACCCTCTTAATTTATCTAAAATTAAATCCATCTATATGACAGTAAAAACTTAGCGACAATGGTACTACAATAACACTAACGCTAGCTACTTATAGTTTTGAATAATAATAAAAAGTATGAATCTCATGAAAAGTAAATTTTAAAAAGATCATCGAAAGCTTTAATTACGACATATATTAATGCTATCATACTACAAATATAATTTAAACAATTAAGGCTTTAATATGAACTTACTCGAACAACTTAAAAATATCACCGTGGTCGTAGCAGATAGCGGCGATGTAGATTCAATAAAATTATTAAAACCAACCGACGCCACCACTAACCCGTCGTTAATATTACAAGCAGCAAAATTACCGCAGTACCAATCGTTAATTGAAGATGCAATAGCAAAATCAGGCAATGATATAGACAATATTTGTGACCAACTGATTGTTAACTTTGGTTGTGAAATTTTAAAGCATGTGCCTGGTCGTATTTCAAGTGAAGTCGATGCTCGTTTGTCATTTGATACTGAGGGAAGTATTGCTAAAGGTCGCAAACTGATCAGCCTTTATCAAAATGCTGGTATCGACAAATCGCGCGTATTGATTAAATTGGCCTCTACATGGCAAGGTATTAAAGCGGCTGAGCAACTAGAAAAAGAGGGCATTGCCTGTAATCTAACGTTATTATTTAGCTTAACCCAAGCAATTGCGTGTGCTGAAGCGAATATCACGTTAATTTCACCGTTTGTTGGTCGCATTTTAGATTGGTATAAAAAAGCAGAAGGCCGCGACTTTCAAGGCAGTGAAGATCCCGGCGTACAATCAGTTACCGCGATTTATGATTACTACAAACAAAATGGTTACAAAACTGTGGTAATGGGAGCAAGCTTTAGAAACACTACTGAAATAACGGAACTAGCCGGATGCGATTTATTAACCATTTCTCCGGTATTATTAAATGAATTACAAGCAACGACAGGTGAGTTGTCACGTAAGCTGTCGGCTGATAAACCATCAACCACTCCGCCAGCGAAACAAGCTCCGCTTGATTTACAAACATTCAGCTGGCAGTTAAATGAAAACGCCATGGCAACTGAAAAATTATCTGAAGGTATTCGTAACTTCGCTAAAGATCAGCGTATTTTAGAAGACTTAGTTCGCTCGTTAATTAAATAAGATTACATTGAATTTTACTGTGCCGCATCACTGTCATGCGGCATTTATATTATCTGAATGCGTCCTACTTTGGTTAATAACGCTGACGTTAACCCACACGGTTATCGCGAGTAAGATGATTATATCATCGCGGACGAATATATTTACTTTGAGTAAGGAAAAAAATGACTTCTCCTAGACAAAATTTGGCAAATGCCATTCGCGCGTTAAGTATGGACGCTGTACAACAGGCTAACTCTGGTCACCCGGGTGCCCCTATGGGTATGGCTGATATTGCCGAGGTATTATGGAACAGTTTTTTAAAGCATAACCCTACAGACCCTAAGTGGTCTAACCGCGACCGGTTTGTATTAAGTAACGGTCACGGTTCTATGTTAATATATTCGCTGCTGCACTTAACCGGTTACGATTTACCTATTAGCGAATTAAAACAGTTTCGCCAATTGCATTCAAAAACCCCCGGTCACCCTGAATATAACTACACGCCTGGCGTAGAAACCACAACAGGACCATTAGGCGCAGGTATTTCAAATGCGGTAGGTATGGCCATTGGTGAAAAAGCCTTAGCTGCGCATTTTAACCGTGAAAACTTTGATATTGTTGACCATTTCACTTATTGCTTTTTAGGTGACGGTTGTTTAATGGAAGGAATTTCTCACGAAGCTTGTTCACTCGCTGGTACCTTAGGTTTAGGCAAACTAATTGCTTTTTGGGATGACAACGGTATTTCAATTGATGGTCATGTTGAAGGCTGGTTTACTGATAACACCCCAGCTCGTTTTGAAGCTTACGGTTGGCATGTTATTGCTAATGTTGATGGTCACGACCCTATTGCCATTACTAACGCAATTGAACAAGCAAAAGCAGTAACCGATAAACCAACCATGATTTGTTGTAAAACCGTTATTGGTTTTGGCTCACCTAATAAATCAGGCTCGCATGACTGTCATGGTTCCCCATTAGGACAAGACGAAATTACCGCAGCACGTAAATTTTTAAACTGGCCACATGCACCTTTTGAAATCCCTGCAGATGTATATAAAGGTTGGGACGCAACAGTTTCAGGCGTAACAGCACAAAGCCAATGGCAAGCTTTGTTTGACGGTTATGCTGTAGCTTACCCTGAGCTTGCACAAGAATATACTCGACGCGTGGTCAACAATGAGTTACCTGATTCATTTGAAGCGAAAGCGGACGATTTCATCTTATCTTGTCAGAAAAACGAGCAAAACATTGCTAGTCGTAAAGCCTCACAAAATACTATTGAAGCTTTTGGCACAATATTACCTGAGTTATTAGGTGGTTCGGCTGATTTAGCTGGCTCTAACTTAACGTTATGGTCTGGCTCTAAAAGTATTTCTGCTGATGACGCTGCGGGGAATTATTTATTCTACGGTGTTCGTGAATTTGGTATGAGTGGCATCATGAATGGTATTTCATTACATGGTGGCTTTATCAATTACGGTGCTACCTTTTTAATGTTTATGGAATATGCCCGAAACGCAGTGCGTATGTCTGCTTTAATGGGTATTCAAAATATTTTTGTTTACACACACGACTCCATTGGACAAGGAGAAGACGGTCCAACCCATCAACCAATTGAGCAAATTGCTAATTTACGCATGACGCCAAACCTACAGACATGGCGCCCATGTGACGCGGTTGAATCAGCAGTGGCTTGGAAATCATCGGTAATGAGAAAAGACGGCCCAAGTGCGTTAATTTTTAGTCGTCAAACCTTAGCTCACCAAGCCCGTACTGAGGCACAAGTAAGCCAAATTGCGAAAGGTGGTTATAGCTTAATTGATTGTGATGGCGCGCCAGACCTTATTCTTATTGCCACTGGCTCAGAAGTTGGTTTAGCAGTTGATGCGGCTAGAGCACTTATTGATACAGGTACAAAAGTACGCGTTGTATCTATGCCAAGTACTTCGCTATTTGACTTACAGTCAGATGAGTATAAAGAAAGTATTATTCCAAGTGATGTTAAATCAGTACTTGCCATTGAAACCGCCCATGTAGATTACTGGCATAAGTATGTTGGGCGCTCTGGTGCAATCATTGGCATGTCTACTTTTGGTGAGTCAGCTCCTGGGGGCATTTTATTGCAACATTTTGGCTTTACCGTCGAAAATGTTATTAAAACAGCAAATAAGCTTTTGCAAAAAAACGCCTAAAACAAGGAAAAAATAATGCAATCAAGAACGTCTTTACCCAGTTGGCAAACATTAGTTCAACATGCTAACAATATTAAGTCTCATCACATGAGTGATATGTTTTGTGAAGATAAAAATCGTTTTAGTAAGTTTTCAATTCAGCTAAATCCGTTTTTATTAGATTATTCAAAAAATTTAATTACCCAAGACACTATGCAGAATTTAGTTGCTTTAGCCAAAGATTGTAACGTTGAAACTTGGCGTGAAAAAATGTTTAACGGTGAACGTATCAATAAAACTGAAGATCGTGCCGTTTTACATACTGCATTGAGAAATAGAGCGCAAAAACCTATTTTCGTTGAAGGAAAAAATATCAACGAAGATATTCAACAAGCATTAAATCAAATGAAGGTGTTTAGTGATAAAGTTCGCCAAGGCAAATGGTTAGGGTATTCCGGAAAACGCATAACCGATGTGGTAAATATTGGTGTTGGCGGCTCTAATCTTGGCCCTCAAATGGTCACCGAAGCCCTTAAACAATATAGCGACAATAGCGTAAGGGTGCATTATGTTTCTAATGTAGATGGCACACAAATAGCTGATGTACTCAGACCATTATCACCTGAAAATGTGCTTTTTATTGTTTCCAGCAAAACATTTACCACGGCGGAAACAATGACCAATGCAGGCACCGCCATGAAATGGCTTGTTTCAGCCTCATTTGATGAAAAAGCCATTGCCAAGCACTTTATCGCTGTGTCTGCTAACAAAAAGAATGCGATTGAATTTGGTATAAAAGAAGAAAACATTTTCGATATGTGGGATTGGGTTGGCGGTCGCTTCTCGTTATGGTCTGCCATTGGTTTACCTATTGCTATTGATTTAGGCTTTGAGTGTTTTATTGAATTACTTGAAGGCGCTCATGAAATAGATAACCACTTTTTAACTGCTCCCCTTGCTGAAAACGCCCCTGTAATTTTAGCTTTACTCAGTGTTTGGAATTGCACCTTTTTAGGTGCTCAATCACAAGCCATTTTACCTTATGATCAACCCTTGCACATGTTGTCGGCCTATTTACAACAAGCAGAGATGGAAAGTAATGGTAAATCGGTCAGCTGGGATGGTGAAGAAATTGATTACCCTACTGTGCCTTCTATTTGGGGGGAGATTGGTATTAATGGTCAACATGCTTTTTATCAATATTTACACCAAAGTAATAATATTGTACCCGCTGATTTTATTGGTTCAGTGGCGAGTGTAACTCCAGTAAAAGGCCATCATGATACCTTAATGTCTAACTTTTTTGCTCAAACTCAGGCGTTAATGAATGGTGTTAACGAAACACAAGTACGTGCTGATTTAAAAGCTAAAGGGAGAACTCAAGAATATATTGACAATGTGGCTCCTCACAAAGTGCACAAAGGTAATCGTCCTACTAATACCATTTTGATGAAACAAATATCACCAAAAACTATTGGTAGTTTAATAGCGCTCTATGAGCACAAAATATTTGTACAAGGGATTATTTTACAAATATGTTCATTTGATCAATGGGGCGTAGAGTTAGGTAAAGGGTTAGCAAATAAAATTCATGCCGAGTTAAACGAAGGGAAGGTAGACAGCGCACACGACAGCTCTACCGCCTCATTAATGAAGTTTTACCTTAACCAAGCTTAACTAAAAAGAGTCAGTAGTAGTAGTTAAAAAACCAATTGCTAAAAACTAGAACTAAGACAGCCTTTTATTAAAAAGACTGTCTTAGTTTGATTAAATGCCATCACAAATATGCTGTTTTACTTTATTTTGATAAAAGTCTTTTAATGACTGATGTAACTCAGCCGACAAGGGCGATAAGTTACTTACTTGCGCATTATTAAACACTTGTTCTGCGTTATTCGCATCAGAAATAATGATACTTACCGCCGGTTGATCAAGTAACCAGCGTAAAGACAATAGTGCACCATCACGCTCAACTTTACTAATCACAATAGGTTTTGTTGCTTGGCTTGGTAGCCAATCGCCAATACATTGCTCGCTAATAGCAACGCCATAAACATCAACAGTATCGAATGAGTTAATACCCTGCTCGCTAGCAGTCGTTAAATTTGCTGTGCTTGGGCATCTTCCATCAGACCAAAATCATTCCCTAACTGCCAGCAACCTAAGCCAATTTCAGATACTGAAAAGTCTGTTTTACCTAAAATTAGTTTTTCATTATATTCTCTTACAGATTAAGCTCATATTAAATCTCCGCTTACCCAAACTATGCCATATGCAAGTTCAACAAGGCATCAATCAGGTAAAAAGTAATCATTTTCAATATGTAATTCTTTCAATACATCAACAACAAACATACCCGCATCTTTAGCCGCTTGTATGCCCGCTTCAGCATCTTCAAAAACAATACATTTTTCAGGGGCAACCCCCATCAATTCAGCACAACGTAAAAAGGTATCAGGGGCTGGTTTTGGGTTTTCAACTTGATCAGCGCCAACGACATGGTCAAGTAAATCAATAACTCCACAAAGGTTTAATATACTTTTTGCCTCTTGCGTATAAGCGCCTGTACCAATCGCCATTGGACGTTTTCCTTTATTCGCTAACGCAAATTCAGCAAGTTTAGTTGGTTTAACATAATGATGAAAAGTATCTAACACGACACTTTCTTTATAGTCGTTCATGGTTGTTAATGACACATTGGTTGTTACCGAAAAACGTTTAATTAATATCGCTAATGTTTCAATGGTTGGTACACCGGCGAGAGAACGCATTAATGCCGGTTCAATTGGAATACCATATTTTTTTAAGGTTAATGTCCAAGCATTTTGGTGTAACTGCCCGCTATCAATCAATGTGCCATCCATGTCAAAAATAATAGCGTCAAATTCTTCGTACATATAAACCTCAAAGTAACTGCTCCCCATAAACTGAGGAATAAATAAAACAAATACCCAATGATATCAAATTTAGTAAAAAAAATGCCGCATTAAGCGGCATTTAAGTCTCACATTACACTATTATGTATTACAAACAGTTTATAAACCTTGGTTTAATGAATAATACGCTGCGTTTTGGCGCAATTCATTTTTAAACTGACGAATACGTGTGTCTTCATCAATTACGGTTAACTCAACACCAGCCATTTCTGCATAATCGGCAATGTTGTCAGTTGTTACTGCTTGGCTGTAAGCTGTATGATGAGCACCACCTGCTAAAATCCATGCACCAGCAGCAACAGATAAGCTAGGACGTGGTTCCCATAATGCCGAAGCTACAGGTAAGTTAGGTGTATCTGCTGGAGGTGTTACCGCGTCAACTTCGTTAACGATAATACGAAAACGGTTACCCATATCAATGGGTGATACGTTAATTGCAGGACCTGCTTTACCGGTAAATAATAAACGAGCAACGTCACAACGCATACCAATAGTATGTAAATGTACGTCTAATACTGGTTTTTCAGCGGCAATTGAAGGACACACTTCTAACATGTGCGCACCTAAAGCTTGGTCGGTAGTACCAAAGTTATAAGTGTAATCTTCCATAAACGAAGTACCACCTTCACGACCTGTCGCCATTACTTTCATAATGCGAACCATAGCCGCAGTTTTCCAGTCACCTTCACCACCATAGCCATAACCTTTAGCCATTAAACGTTGTGTCGCTAAACCTGGCAAACCTGTTAAACCGGCTAAATTTTCAAAACAGTTAGTAAATGCGCCAAAACCGCCATCAACTAAGAATTTTTCCATACCAAGTTCAAGACGTGCTTCGTTTTGTAACATGGTTAACTTATGTGTATCGTTAAGCATATCTTCTGCAATAACATAGTCTGCTTTATACAGTTCAATTTGCGCTGTAACTTGTTCGTCAGTAATCGCATTAACTACTTCCGATAATTCACCTAAACCGTAAGCATGAACTTCATAACCAAATTGAATTTGCGCCGCAACTTTATCACCTTCAGTTACCGCAACTTGACGCATGTTATCGCCAAAGCGTGCAACTTTAAGGTTTTGGCTTTCGTTCCAGCCAGCAGCAGCACGACACCAATCATCAATTTGATTTTGCACATCAGCTGTTTGCCAATGACCCACAACCACTTTACGTTCTTTACGCATACGCGTACCAATGTAACCAAATTCACGATCGCCATGCGCACTTTGATGGGTGTTCATGTAGTTCATGTTAATGTCGGCCCACGGCAATTCAGCATTAAATTGCGTGTGAAGGTGCATAAATGGCTTACGTAACTCATTTAAGCCTGCGATCCACATTTTTGCAGGAGAGAATGTGTGCATCCATAAGATCACACCAACACAGTTTTCATCGCTGTTAGCCGCTTGACAAATTGCGTGTATTTCTTTTGGTGATTTCACGGTTGGCTTGTAAACCACATCCATTGAAATATCAGCAGAACCATTAAAACCTTCAACCATTTTTTGACTGTTATTGGCTACTTCTTCAAGTACTCTTGGACCATATAAGTCTTGTGATCCTGTGATAAACCAAACTTGTTTTTTACCAAATGCTTTCATAACTTTTCTCACTAATAATAAGATTTTGCTTCTTCTCGAACGTTTAAACTAAACCCAGATCAAGACAAGCTATTTTTGACCGTAATACGCATCTTTACCGTGTTTTCGTAGATAATGCTTATCGACTAAACCTTGTTTCAAGCTCGAAATACTTGGAGCTAATGTTTTAGTTAAATAAGCCATTTTAGCTATTTCTTCTAATAAAACTGCGTGATAAACCGATTTGGCTGCGTCTTTACCCCAAGTAAAAGGAGCATGACCTGCCACAATCACCATGGGTGACTCACTAGGTAAACGATTACCAAAACAGTCAACGATTTGCGCGCCGGTTTCATCTTCATAATCACCAGCAATACGCTCATCGCTCATGACTTGTGCACAAGGAATTTCACCATAAACGTAATCAGCTTGGGTGGTACCTAAACACGGAATAGCAATTTGTGCCTGTGCCCATGCCGTCGCATACGTAGAATGCGTATGGGTAACCCCACCAATATCAGCCCATTCACGATACAAATAAGTATGTGTTTTGGTATCTGAAGATGGGTTTAAGTTGCCTTCAACAATCTTGTTTTGTAAATCAACAATCACAATATCATCAACAGTTAAATCTTCGTAAGGAACGCCACTTGGCTTAATAGCAATAACACCTTTTCGGCGATCAATTTGTGATACATTACCAAAGGTATAAGTCACTAGATTTCTTTTCTCTAGCTCCATATTCGCTTCATAAACTTCGCGTTTTAATTCTAAATAACTCATTATTTACCACCATCAACAAATTGACCGAGTGATTTATATTGTTGATACAGCACATCATATTGTGCGGCATCAGCTTTATTTGGTTGATATGATTTAGCCACTGGCGAAATCATTACTTTTTGCGCTTCACTGACGCTTGGATATAAACCTGAAGCTGTCGCGGCATAAATTGCCGCACCTAAGGCACAGCTTTGTTCACTTTCTAATACGTCAATTGAACAATTCCAAACATCAGCACAGGTTTGCATAATAAAGTCAGACTTTTTCGAAATGCCGCCAATAGTAACCACATGGTTGATGGTTACGCCTTCCTCTTTAAAACGTTCAATAATCGCACGTGCGCCAAAAGCTGTAGCTTCGACTAAACCGCGAAATACTTGCGGCGCTTGGCTGCCCATTTTTAGACCAGTAATAGCCATGGCAACAGATTGATCAGCATCTGGCGTTCTTCTGCCATTTACCCAATCAAGTGCAGTAATACCCGCAGCGCCAATCGGTAACAGCGATGCTTGTGCGCCTAGTTCAATTAACGTTTTACTTTCAATTTCTTTTACTAATTTGGCTTTAGTTGCTTCGTCAAGAATGCCACTAGTATCAATTTGATTTAATGGCCAGTTAATCAGGTTTTTAAACCAAGCATATAAATCACCAAAAGCAGACTGTCCTGCCTCTAAACCAATAAAATTGGGCAATACTGAACCATCAACTTGACCACAAATGCCTTTAATGCATTTATCACCAATATCATCATAGTCAGCAACCGTGATATCACAGGTTGAGGTGCCCATAACTTTAGTTAATACACCTGGTTGTACATTGGCAGCAACAGCACCCGCATGGCAATCAAAGGCACTAAACGAAACGGTAATACCAACAGGTAAGCCTAATTTATCTGCCCACTCCCTTGTTAATTGACCACATACTTGATCAGCCGTGAATGTATCAGCTGGTAAGCGATCACGTAAACCATCTAATAGTGGGTCAATACCAACAAAGAAATCGTTTGGCGGATAGCCACCCCAGCTTTCATGCCACATCACTTTATGGCCAGCAGCACAACGACTTGCTCGAAAATCTTCTGGATGAGTGGTTCCCGTTAATAAAGCTGACATCCAATCACAATGTTCAACCCAGCTATATGCGGCCTTATTTACGGCTTCATCTTGACGTAAAACAAATAATACTTTTGCCCAAAACCATTCTGACGAATAAATGCCCCCTTCATATTTCAGGTAGTTTTCACTCGCGTTATTTGCGGCATCAGTAATTTCGCTTGCTTCTTTAATCGCGCTATGATCTTTCCATAACACAAACATCGCATTAGGGTTATTAGCAAACTCTTTTTTTAACGCTAAGGCGGTACCATTTTCATCAACAGCAACTGGTGTTGACCCTGTGGTATCAAAACTAATACCTTTAACGTTATTAGCAGCATTTGTAGGTGCTTTTGCCCACAAATCAGTAATAACTTTTTCTAAACTCTCAATATAGTCAAGCGGATGTTGTCTGAATTGATCCTTACTTGGCTCACAAAACAAGCTTTGTTGCCAACGTGGATAATAAGCAACACTCGTTGCGACCTCAGCACCGGTATTACCATCAACTAACAACGCGCGAACAGAGTCAGAACCATAATCAAGACCTAATACATAAGAAACCATTTAAATACCTTTTGAAACAGTAATACTAATGGCGTTATTTAATAGACTTCGCATCTAAATAGTATTAATTAATACTACAATAAGACCATACAATAGTCATATTGTAGTATGAATAGAAAATATATTCGATGTTTTTTTACTGAAAATTAATTATTTAGCAGAAACTTTGATTAACTAATTGTTTTTTAATATATAAAAGACTCAACAATGGTTAGTTGTTTTTGTTTTGAAAAATCATAGGACTATAGAGGAATAGCGGGACTCAGGTAGTCCCTTAACCCCATATAACTGATAAATAAATAAGCTTCCTGCCAATGGCTCTTTCTTCAATTGTTCTGGATCCAGATCTTGCTTTGCACTAGTTATAATAAGCCAGTCTAGCGCTGAGCCACCTATGGTGACGCAGGTAGGTTGAGAAATAGGTAGGTGTAGCACTAAGTTTATTTCACCGTTGGGGTGATAACGAACAACTCGCCCTCCTCCCCATTGCGCATTCCATAGATAGCCTTGGCTATCAACACATGAGCCATCAGGAAAACTTCCTTTTTCGCTAGTAGCAAATAACTTTTTGTTACTTACCCTTGCAGATATAGGGTCAAAGCTATATTGATATATTTCTCTCGAAGGAGAATCAGCGTGATACATAGTTAAGCTATCAGGACTCCAACACAAACTATTAGAAATTTGAATTTGCTCGAATACTTTTTGACATTCCTGCTTATCATTAATGAAATATAAATTTGCCTGCTGATGAGTATCAACTTGATATTCAACCATAGTGCCCGACCAAAAACGTCCTTGACGATCAGTTCGCCCATCATTAAATCGGTTTCCTTTGATATTATCCTCAGGCTTAGCAAGCCAATCTAACTGTCCATTTTTAATATTAAATAGAGCAATTCCCTTTGCAAAACCAACGATTAATTGCTCATCATTATCGGTGAAGCTAAAACATCCGACACGATCAGGCATATGAAATTCAACAAATTTATTTGAAACTACTGAATAACAATAGATAAGGTTACTTTCTATATCTGTCCACCATATAGTTTGGCTTTTATCATTCCATTGTACACCTTCACCTAGTTGATTACTGACGTTCAAAGTAGTTATTAAATCTCCAACAATTCTATTTTTCACTAGATTGCTACCCTTATATATTGTGGTTGTTCAGCATTATGCAATAATCCACTCATTTCAAAATAATTAGTACTTCTGATAGACTAAGCCTTTAATCATCTCAAAATATATATCATAAAGCATTTATTAATAAATTATGGTAAAAACTAAGTTCACAAAAAATATCGAGATCTTATTATTATCGGTGCCAATTTTTACTTGCATAGTGTATATACACATGTTATATCTAAAATATACATAGGAGATGGGTATGTCAGATATATTTAAAAAGCTTCAAACATGCGCTTGCTTTCGAATGCGTGCTGCTTCTAGAAAGTTGACAAGAGATTACGATGAAGTCCTTCGGCCTGTAGGTTTAAAGGTGACGCAATTTACGGTTCTAGCCATAATTTCAGGTACAAAGCCACAATCAATTTCGAGTATGGCAGACACACTTTCTATGGAGAGAACGTCTCTAGTGCGAACGCTTAAATTACTAGAGAAAAAAGGAATCATTAAGCTTGGAGCCGAGGGCTACAGACGAGAGCGAGTGATTTCATTAACATCCAAAGGTGAGTCACTTTTCAACGAAGCAATCCCACTATGGGAACGAGCACAGTCTAGATTTGAATCACAACTTGGTGAAGGAGTTTGGCAGTCACTTTGGCAAAGAATTGCTCAGCTTGCGACTGGAAATAGTTAAACAATAAGCATGTAAAATTTTTTACCTTGCGTAGTGTATATACACTATACTAAAAACATGAAATGGAGAGAATTTATGAAAAACCAACAAGCCGCCTTTGATTTTTTTTCAAAGATGCTTTATCGAAAATGGATTATTAGCATACCGGTTGTCATGCTGTTCATCTTTTTATTAACAGGCATCCCATCTCTTAAGAAAGACACTAGTTCTGATGCTTTTATTGATCCGAACAATCCATCAGTCATCGCGAATAAACGTGTCGAGGAAGTCTTTGGTCTTTCTGATCCATTAGTTATTGCTGTAGTTAACAAAGGGAAAAGTGGAATCTATACCCCTCAATCACTTAAGTTGGTAGATTGGGTAACAAATATGCTCTTAGAGCAAGAAAACATAGATCCAGACAAAATTACTTCGCTGTCGACCGAGTCCAATATCGCTGGAAATTCTACGGGCATGGCCGTCGAAGAATTTATTGACACAATACCAATCAGCGAAGAAAAAATTTCCTGGATTAAAAATGCAATTAACAACTTTGAGCTTTATCGGGGGTTGTTAGTCTCAAAAGACAATAATGCGACCATCATTGTTGCAGAGCTTTTAGATGAGACAAAAGCATCAGACACCTACCATATTATAAAGCAGCAATTAGACTTGGCTCCAAGAGGTAATGAAGACGAGTTGTTTGTTGCTGGTGAAGGCGCTGTTGCTGGATACTTATCCACTTATATTGATAATGATGCCAAAAAACTGAACCCATTAGCAGCTGTCATTATCACAATGATTCTACTCATCTGCTTCAGAACTGTCCGTGGCATCATTCTACCCAATCTAGTTGTGATTCTAACAGCCGGCAGTACTCTCGGCGCAATGGCCTTATTATCAGTTGATTTCTATGTTATTACTAATGGTTTAATTGTCTGTATGATCGGTATCGCCGTTGCTGATTCTGTGCATATTTTTAGCCAATACTATGAAGAAGTAGCCAACGATCCTTCTGCTTCAGGTGAGACTGTTGTAGCAAAAACAATGGCAAAAATTTGGCGTCCTATAACACTTACCAGCATTACTACAATTGCAGGTTTCATGGGACTAGCAATTACCTCTAATATGCCTCCCGTTATCTATTTTGGTCTCTTCGGTGCTTTATCTGTATTTTTTGCTTGGCTCTTTTCAATCACGGTTTTACCAACCTTACTGAGTGCTCTCAAGCCAAAAAACAGTATGCGCTTTGTGCATAAAGATATTAGAGAAATTCGACAAAATAAGTTTCTACCTTTTATTGGAGCTGCAATTCTTGGCAAGCCATACGTCTCCATTTTAACTGGTGCCGCTTTGTTTTTTTTCGCGTTAGTTGGGGCTAATCAGGTAACAGTTAATGAAGAGAGGATTGCTAACTTTAAAGAAACTGAAGATATCTACATTGCAGATAAAGCAATTAATTCTCTGATGGACGGCACATACTACCTAGACGTTTTTATAAAATCAGAAGAGGTAGAGGGGTTATATCAACCAGAACTATTGCGCAAAATAGAAGACACGCAACGTAAGCTTGAAACCTTGCCTCAAGTTGGTGGTACATCATCAATTGTTGATTACATTAAACAGATGAATAAAGCGATTAACGAAGATGATGATACGTTTTATCGCATTCCTGATGATCCACAGCTTATAGCACAATTGTTCTTACTTTATTTCTCATCTGGTGAACCTACTGAATTTGAAGAAGAAATTGACGGTGAGAGACGGCTTGCGCTGGTTCGAGCTAACGTAGCCAGTAATCAATACACTAATAATAAACAAGTGGTTGAAGAAATGAAGCCGTGGTTGGCTAATAAATTTTCTGATCCAGGTGTGAGCGCCACCTTAACTGGGCGAATCCAAGTTGACTATGTTTGGATTGACAGCCTAGCAGACTCAAACTTTTTAAGTGTTATTGTATCAGTACTTGCTGTTGTGCTGATGGCAGCAATTCTATTTAAATCACTTGTTGCAGGTCTCTTCGCTATAATTCCCGTAGGACTTTCAATCCTTATTATATACGCAGCAATGGGCTTTGGTGGTATTTGGTTAGGCGTAGGTACATCTATGTTCGCCTCAATTGCTATCGGTCTTGGTGTCGATTTCGCAATACACACAATAGATCGTATGAAAGAGCTACTACATGGGTCTAAAAATAATTGGGTCGAGCCGCTAAAGACACTCTACCCTACAACTGGCCGTGCACTTCTTTATAACTTTCTTGCAATTGCGCTGGGCTTTGGTGTGCTAATGACCTCTGAGGTACCGCCACTGATTAAGTTTGGTTCATTAGTTGCCTTATCAGTTACCACCTCGTTCATTGCAAGCCTAACAATCGTACCATCGTTAGCAATCATACTTAAACCCAAGTTTCTTAAAAAATAAGGAGAACAATCATGAAACTTCAAACCTTACTCACTGTGGCGCTATTATCCGTAGGTGCCGGTGCACAAGAAGTAAATTCAAACAATGCAGTGTCGAATAAATTGGATAGTGATATTTCTGTTATGGACGGCCAAACCATCGTAGCGAATGTAAATAACCGAGACGATGGCCAGCAAGTAACACGAAGCTTTCGAATAGCGCTTACTGACAGACGTGGAGTAACACGAATAGAAGAAACCAAAGGTTTTAGAAAGTATTATGGTGATCAGAAAAAAACCGTTATTTTTTATACTGATCCCACGAATGTCAGAGGAACTGCTTTCTTAACATTTGACTATTTTGATGAGGCTAAGGAAGATGATCAATGGCTCTACCTTCCTGCCTTAAGACGAGTCAGGCGGATTTCTGCATCTGATAGAGGTGATTACTTCCTTGGAACCGACCTCACTTACGAAGAGATTAAGAAAGAAGGTAAGTATGACTTATCTGAATATAACACCGAGTTTTTAGGAAGTGTTGAAGAAGAAGGCCGAACACTACTAAAGGTAAAGCTGACTCCTAAAACCGATACGCTTCAGGCTGAGCTAGGCTACAGCCGCCTTATCACTTACATCGATCCTGACATCTGGATATCTCGAAAAATCGAATATTGGGATACTAATGGTAATTCCTTGAAGACGATAAACAACACTCATATTAAGCAAATTAACGGCTATTGGACGGTCACAGAAATCGCTGTTAAAAATCACAAAACTAAGCACTCAACAAAAATGACATTCTTTAATATAGATTATAAAACAGCAATCAGGGACAACATGTTTACTCAACAACAACTTCGTCGAGGTTTACAATAAGGATTTATGTTATGTGGGCTTTCGCAATATACCCATTGGTTTTGTTTATGTTCTGTGTGCCTGCTGTGGCAGAGGTTAGAGGTGAATTCAATTCAAAAGCCGTTTTGAGCGAAAGCGGTTTGTCTCAATTGGAGCAAAACCTTACTCCTTCTTTTTCACTCTCAGGTGATAAGTTTCGCTTTTATAGTGAATATCGTCTCCGTATTGAAACTATTGATGAATTAGAGCCTGAACAATTTACTGAGACATCATCATCTGACCTCAGTAAGCGGATGAATATCAATGATTACTTAGAATTTGAAGTGAGAGAATTTTTTATAGATGGGTATATAGATGACTTCTTCTTAAAACTAGGGAAACAACAAGTCGTTTGGGGACAATCTGACGGTTTGCGAGTGCTAGACGTTGTTAACCCACTTAACTATCGAGAGTTTATTCTCACTGAGTTTGATGAGAGACGCATACCGCTTTGGACATTAAGTATTGAAACGAGTATAGGGCAATGGCAACTTCAAACTGTGTGGGTTCCTGATCAAACCTATGATAACCTGCCAGACTTGAGAACAGGCGCTACTTTTGCTTTTACATCGCCACTCTATGTTCCTTCAACGCCAGCTAACCAAATAGTAAATTTGGCAGAACCCAAAGCAAGTGGAAAAATAATCAAAGATAGTGATGTTGGGTTTCGATTGAGTACGTTTACCAACGACGGTTGGGACATTGGCATAGTCTATTTTTATCACTTTAGGGACAATCCAGTGCTCAGTCGCTCGATTTCGAACTTTGACGTGACAATAGAGCAAGCTTATAAAAGATCACACTTAATTGGAATATCCGCGTCTAATGCGCTAGGAGATTTTATTTTAAGAAGTGAAGTAGGCTACTCAACAAACGTACATTACTTAACCGATTGGGCAAACTCATCTGTTGATTATCGCGTATCTCCACAATTAGCTGGCGTGCTTGGTATTGACTACCAAGGTATTAGTAATGTGTTTCTCAGTGGTCAGGTTTTCGCTAATCACATAACTAGTTTTCCTGATGACATCGTTAGAAAACAAACAGAGATACAATACACCCTTCGTTATGAACAGACGTTTGAGAATGAAACATGGACAGCCACTATACAAAATATTCAATCAATTAATCGTGGTGATGGCTTACTGCAATTTTCCATCAACCATCAATATTCGTCTGTACTAATACTGACATTCGGAGCCGATGCTTTTTACGGTAACAACGAAGGGTTATTTGGTCAGTTTAAAAGTGAAGATCGAGTACATTTCAGTTTGAATTACAGCTTCTAAATTTCACTTTTCAATTGATTTATGAAATTGAAATTTAAGGAAAAACGGGATTACTGCAGATGATTATGTTATAAAATCATTGATTTTACAGGTATAAAATTGGTTGCGGGAGCCAGATTTGAACTGACGACCTTCGGGTTATGAGCCCGACGAGCTACCAGGCTGCTCCATCCCGCGTCCGAATGAACTTCTTGAGAAACAAGAAGAAAGCCAAGTTAGTTTTAATTCTAAACTTAAGAATTGGTTGCGGGAGCCAGATTTGAACTGACGACCTTCGGGTTATGAGCCCGACGAGCTACCAGGCTGCTCCATCCCGCGTCCGAATGACCTCAATTGAGGTAAGCCACAATAATTTTACTTCATATTGTAAGAAGCTTCCAAAGATATTCTCCCTGAAATCGAGGCGTATAGTAAGGATAGAGCTTTAAGAAAGCAAGTGCTTTTTTAAAAAAATCACCTATTCGGTCAAATGTTCTGCGTTATGTCTTATTTGTAGGCTATTTGTAAACATTAGCTTTAACTTTTGTTTATGTGTGACCGTACTTTCGTTATAATCACAGCAATGTTTTTTCTGGAACCACACAATGACAGCGCCCATGCAACACTTTTTAGCCCTCACCTCCCCTGGTATTGAGGTTTTACTCGTAGATGAATTAAAAAAACTTGGCGCTAGTGAAGTAACGCAAAAGCCTGAAGGTGTTTATTTTTCAGCCTCTATGGCGCTCGGCTATAAAATTTGTTTATGGACACGTTTAGCCACACGCATCATGTTAAAACTGGGGGAAGGCGAAGCAAAAAACAAAGATGAATTATTTAAAACGGCCAGTACAATTAATTGGTTAGCGCATTTTAATAGCAATACCACATTCGCAATAGACTTTGTTGGTTACAGTGAAGAAATTCGTAATAGTCAATTCGGCGGTTTAACCGTTAAAGATGCCATTGTTGATCAATTTAGAGAACAAGGTCATGAGCGACCCAATGTGGACAAAAAGTCACCACAAATTAGTTTTCAAGCTCGGCTTTTAAAAGATCACGTCAGTCTTTATTTAGACTTTTCTGGTCGTGGACTATTTCAACGTGGATATCGTGAACATTCTGGCGCGGCACCATTAAAAGAAAACTTAGCTACCGCACTCATTTTACGATCAAATTGGTTAGACGATACTAGTAAGCCATTAGTTGACCCTATGTGTGGCTCAGGCACCATTTTAATTGAAGCAGTTGCCATGGCAACGAAACAAGCGCCAGGTATAACACGAAAACATTGGGGCTTTGATGCTTGGTTAAAGCATGATGAGGAATTATGGCAGACTCAGTTAGAACATGCGATTGACAGTTCAACTGCATCATTAGAGCACGCCAGTATAAATAGCCTTAAAGTATTTGGTATTGATATCGACCCTCGTGTTATCAGTACTGCACAACAAAATGCCAAAAATGCTAAATTACAGCGTTTTATTGAATTTAAATGCCAAAATACCAATGATATGAATAACGTTTATGGTTCAAGCGCCTCACCGCAAGCGGGTACCATTTTATTTAATCCCCCCTACGGCGAGCGTATCGGCGAACTGCCAGAGCTTGTAGAAAATTTTGTACTCTTTGGTCAAAAATTAAAAGCACAGTTTGTTAATTGGCGTGTGGCTATATTAACCGCCAATATTGATCTACTTGCAATGCTTAAGTTATCCAGCTTTAAACGCTATAAATTTAAAAATGGACCGTTAGATTGTCAGTTAGCACTTTACAATGTTGATGATAAACAACTAGAAAAAGATGCGGTTAACCCACAATCTTCTTTTGTAGAACAAGACAGTGACTTTGCTAACCGATTAAAGAAAAACCGTAAAAGTTTAAAAGGCTGGTTAAAATCCAATCAAATCGATTGTTATCGCCTCTACGATGCCGATATACCAGAATTTAATGTAGCTATTGATGTCTATGGTGACTACTTAGTTATTCAAGAGTATGCACCACCTAAAACCATTGATAGTGATAAAGCGGCAAAACGTTTACAAGAAGTGATTTATTGGGCTCCCAAAGTCCTCAGTGTGCCAACTGATAAAGTCGTATTAAAAACCCGAGCAAAACAAAAAGGCAGCAATCAATATCAACGTGTTGATAAATCAAAGCAATCAATAACCATAAACGAACATGGCGCTTTATTTAAAATTAACTTGTGGGATTACCTTGATACTGGTTTATTTTTAGATCACCGTAAAACACGTCAAATAGTGGCAAAAAAAGCAAAAGACAAAACCTTATTAAACCTTTTCGCTTATACTGGTTCAGTGTCATTACAAGCAGCATTACATGGTGCTAGGTCTATTACCACGGTGGATATGTCAAACACTTACCTAAATTGGGCACAAGACAACTTTGCATTAAACAAATTGAGCAGCCATAAATTTCAGTTTGTACAAGCAGACTGCTTAGATTGGCTAAAAAAGAATACCGAGAAGTATGACCTTATTTTTATTGATCCCCCCACGTTTTCAAACTCAAAACGCATGGAAGACAGCTTTGATGTACAGCGGGATCATATTGCGTTGCTCGCTGATGCGTTAAAATCACTTAACCGTGGTGGCGAAATATTTTTTACCAACAATAAACGTAATTTCAAAATGGATTTTGAAGGACTAGACGCTTTAGGCTTACAAGCAAAAAACATGTCTGATGTCACTCGTGATCAAGACTTTTCTAGGAACAAACATATCCATAATAGTTGGTCAGTCTCTAGAAAGGGATAAAAGAAAAAATGATAACAGCACAAAAAGAAGAATTAACGATGACAATGTATAATTTATATGGCAGTGAAGGTTGTCATTTATGTGAACAAGCATTAGCTATATGCTTGCGAGTATTACCTGAAAATCAACTAAATCAGATAGATATTGTTGATCAGGAAAGGGTCAGCCATGAAAGCAAAACATTAGTTGAACTTTATGGCGTACATATTCCAGTAATAGAAAAATTAAACCCTGAGAATCCAGCATTAAACCAAAAATTATTTTGGCCGTTTACCCAAGAACAACTTACCCAGTTAACACTGTGATAATTAACATATACCTAGTTAACTTACTCATAGTTAACACATAAGAGTTTAAAAACTAATGGAATTATTAAGAATAGCTAACGGCGAACTCGCTTTTGGTGAAGAGAAAATTTTAGATAAAGCAAATTTAAGCGTGCAAACTGGCGAACGTATTTGTTTAGTCGGTCGCAATGGTGCTGGAAAATCAACATTAATGAAAGTATTAATGGGATTACAAAACTTAGATGACGGCCAAATATTAAAATCTAACACCATGCAATTAGCAATGTTAGAGCAAGATCCACCCGAATCATCTGATTTAAGTGTATTTGATTATGTTGCCCAAGGTGTAAGCGAAAATGCTGATTTACTCAGCAGATACCATAGTTTAATTCATTTAATTGGTGAAGATCCAAGCGAAAAAAACCTAAACAAATTAGCTAAAGTTCAAGATGAGCTTGAACAAGCAGGTGCATGGCAAGACGAACAACGCATTGAACAGGCAATGAGTACATTATCACTGAATCCTGACGCTAAAATTTGTGATTTGTCTGGGGGCTGGTTGCGCAAATTAGCACTCGCAAAAGCACTCGTTACAAACCCTGATATCCTATTACTTGATGAGCCAACCAACCATTTAGATATTGAGAGCGTGTTATGGCTTGAAAAGTTCTTAAAGGACTTTGCTGGCACCATCATTTTCATCAGCCATGATAGAGCCTTCATTCGCGGCTTGTCTACACGTATTTTAGATCTTGACCGTGGCCAACTAAAAAGTTACCCCGGCGATTATGATTTATATATCGAACAAAAACAGCATGACCTTCAAGTAGAAGAACAACAAAATGCACTATTTGATAAAAAACTAGCTGAAGAAGAGGTATGGATTCGCCAAGGGATCAAAGCACGCCGCACACGTAATGAAGGTAGAGTTCGCTCATTAGAAAAACTTCGTTTAGAACGTAAAGCACGCCGTGAAGTACGTAACCAAAGCACCATGAACATAAGCCAAGGCGATCGTTCAGGTAAGCTTGTATTTGAAGCGGAAGATGTTACTGTAGCCTTTGGTGATAAAGTAGTCATTAATAAACTAAATTTACTCATTAACCGCAACGACAGGCTCGCTTTAATTGGTGCTAACGGTACAGGTAAATCAACGTTAATTAAGCTTATTATGGAGAAATTAAAAGCGACTAGCGGTAAAATGCGTTCAGGTGTGAACTTAGAAATTGCCTACTTTGACCAACATCGAGAGGCACTCGACATAAACAAAACCGTACAAGAAATTGTTGGTGAAGGAAAACAGGAAGTCGTAGTTAACGGTAAACCTCGTCATGTGCTGGGTTATTTACAAGATTTCCTCTTCAGCCCAAAACGTGCACGTACCCCTGTTCGAGCATTATCAGGTGGTGAAAAAAATCGATTATTGCTAGCCAGACTATTTTTACGTCCAAGTAATTTACTAATTCTCGATGAACCAACCAATGATTTGGACATTGAAACCTTAGAGTTATTAGAAGAAGTTGTTGCAAATTATTCAGGAACCGTTATTTTAGTCAGCCATGATCGTGATTTTGTTAATAACTGTGTAAATACCTGTCTTTATTTTGATGGCACAGGCCACATTAATCAAATTGTGGGTGGTTATGATGACGTTGATGATTATTTAGCTTTAAAAGAAGAGCAACGCCTGCTTCATTTATCCGCAGTAAATCAAAAAGAAAAACAGCAAAAGTCAGTTTCTGCAACTAATAAAGAAGCGCCACAAGCAACAAAGAAAAAACTGTCATTTAAAGAAAGTAAAGAACTAGAAGAGCTACCAAAAATAATAGAGCACTTAGAAACTGAAATTTCTGAACTACAAGAACAAGTAAATCAAAGTGACTTTTTTAGTCAAGATGAAAAGCACACGAAAAAAATATTGAACCAGCTGAGTGAAAATGAGTCAAAACTCGACATTGCCTACACAAGATGGCAAGAGTTAGACGAAATTTAATTACAACAGCCTAACGTTTTCCCAACAATCAAAAAGAGTTAAGTAGTAGAATGAGCAAAACAGTCAAGAATATTATTGCCTTAAGCATTAGTAGCGCCCTAACCATTAGCGGCGTTTTAAGTGTCAGTAGCGCTAATGCCGCTACTTACCAATTAATAGATAATGGTGAAGTAGCGAATCAAAAATACACCTACTCTCAGCATCAAAATGACAATGGTGACATCGCTATATCTGCTACCGATAGTTATAATTTTCCAATTCAATTTGAATATCTTGATGATGATGACTTTGTTTCTATTCGAGTATTTGCTGCTAATAACTACCTAAAACTTCATGAATTAAATAACATTGAAGATGTTGATGCATTAATCGCAGGAAACCCAACACCGAATGATTTGAGTTGGGTTATCAAATGGTTAGAAAACACTAATACTAGACCCAGTATAGGCAAAGGACTGACTGTAGAATACCAAAAAGTTGGCGATACAATTGCCATGACAAACATTAGCGGTATTACCCAAACGCTAAATTTGTGGGATACACCGTTCGAAGGTACAGAAACACTAACCCGCTCTACGGTTGATATCATCAGTGGAATGACCAATAGTGGTATTGTTTATGGTACTGCTACAGCCCCTTATTTACCCACTGAAACATTTACAGATTCAAATGAAAACGATCATGTTTTTTGGCTTAGAGAACATGGCATAAGAGGTTTTTATTCTTATAATCAAGGTACTCAGGTTCATCAACTAGTTCCGTTAGAAACACAATATGGCGGTGGTACATCAGCTATAACAGATGTTAATGACGCAGGTATCGCTGTAGGGTTTAGCAGTTATAAACTCAACCAAACATTCCGTGATTATATTGAAAATGAATCAGACGGTTGTGCCGATTCTGATATAGTGCCTGCCACAATGTCATTAGAAGCTTGTATTGGCGAACAACAATTAAAATACAATAATTCTACTAGCGATCCTTACCATACCATGGCGATTAAGGCGACATTAAACCCTAACGGTAACCCTATCATTGAAGAGCTAGGTTTATTGGTAACCCCTCATGCAGATGATGAACGCACTTTTTCAAGCTACGCCCTCGCAATCAATTCTAACGGTACGGCTGTAGGTTATGCCGATGGTTTTTTTGATGAAACCGTCACTGAGCCAAGCGAAGACCAAAGCCGCGGCTATCAATATGCTGTTGTTTATAAAAGTGGCGATGTTATCGACCTTAGTGGTGACCATGACAATAATGGTACCTCAAGAGCTTATGATATCAACGATGCAGGTATTGCTGTTGGTTATATTACTAAAGCAATTGGGGGCAAGGCTGTTAAAAAGTTTTTCTATGTTAATACCAATGTGCCACAAGAAGAAATCAACATGATAACCCCTGATGATTTCTTTTCTGGCTCAGAAAGTACTGCCCATGCCATTAATAATAGTAATTTTATAGTGGGTAATGGAGAAATAGAAACCCACAATGAAGGTAATAATACCCCCCGTAGAACTGCGGCATTTGTTTACGATATGAATAACGATATTTTTACCAACCTCAACGAAACAATTCCGTGTGCAATACGTTTAACCTACAATATTATTGAAGCTAATAGTATAAACGATGCAGGTATAATCTCAGCAACAGCAATTTTAAAGGCAAGTCGCCGCGATGCAGAAGGTAATATTATGCTTGATAGGAATGGCAATCCATTAACTGAAGATGTTGTTAGGGCAATTAGCCTTGAGCCAACACCTGATGATAGTGAGGTTTGTAGTACTGAAGAAGAGGAAGACAAAGTTACTCGTCAAGGAGCAAGTATCAGCTTTAATGGACTTTTATTTATCATGGGGTTATTGGCTTTACGACGTAAGTTTTTTAGCTAAACTTGTTTTACCATTAACACATTCAATACGACTAAAAGCATCTAAATAATGCTTTTTTAATTTAGTTTTAAGAACTCTAAATTAACCAATAGGCCCAGTATTTGCTGGGCCTATTCTTTTTTGGCTAATGGATTAACTCTACCGCCAGTTGTTTTATCCGCACGACCTTCAAGCTTCGCTTTTTCTGCACGACGTTTTCTTACTTCTTTAGGGTCTGCAATTAAAGGACGATATATTTCAACTCGATCAAGATCATCCAAAACTGTTGATAACTTAACCGCTTTGTTCCAAACCCCTACTTTATTTTTAGTTAGATCAATTTCTGGAAACAGCGCTAATATGCCCGATTCTTTAATAGCCTGTTCAGCGGTTGTTCCTTCTGCAACAGGTAAAGACAATAGTTTTTGCTTATGGGCAAGCCCATAAACCACCTCAATTTGAATCATTTTATTAGTAGGTTGGGTTTCCATTTAAATTTTCACTCCGTAAACGTCTTTAGCTCTTTGTGTAAACGCTTGCACCATATTGTTAGTTAAATGATTAAATACTCGCCCAAAGGCAAGATCAAACATTTTGTTCGAAAACTCATACTCAAGTTCTAAACTAACCTTGCACGCTTCTTCTGACAAAGGGGTCAATAGCCAGCGTCCTTGCAGCTTATTAAAAGGGCCATCAACTAGCTCTAACTCTACTTGTTCATTAGAAACTAATGTGTTTTTTGTAGTGAACCATTTTTTTAATCCTGCTTTAGAAACCAGCAGTGCTGCTGTCATTGAACTATTATCTTCAGCAATAATTTTACTGTTGCTACAATCAGGCAAAAAAAGAGGATAAGCAAGTACGTCATTTATTAATTGAAACATTTGATCGACACTGTACATAACCAGTGCACTACGACTTATAGATGGCATTCTTATTATTAACCCTTATTTTACAATGACCGCATTATATCAAACCACACAAATAATGGCATTTTAATCTGCCATTATGGCAAATTAGAAAAGCATTAAATCACTTATTCTAAATAAAGCTTGCTTTGCATTACCGCAATTTTTCATTAAAAACTGCTTCGGTCAATAAAAGATTTTGGCTGTTTATTCTTTGCTAAACCATTTTTCATTGCAATACGTTGATTTTTTCTCCCCAACAACCGAAGTTGTGTCATTCGTTCCCAAAACAATGCCGCACGCGTATCTTTTTTCCAAGTTTTCTTGAATATGTATTTAGTTGCTGCAATAGCATCGGGGCTTTGCTGACATATTTTCGTTGCCAGAGCCTGTGCTTCAACTAAAGGCGTTTCACTCACCTTCGACACTAAGCCATATTCTTTCGCTTCAATACCATTAAAGAATCGTCCTGTCATCGTAAGCTCTTGAGCTATGTCAACACGCGTCAATCTAGAAAGGGTTGCCATACCACTCATATCAGGGATTAATCCCCACTTCATTTCAAGTATTGATAAGTTTGTATCTGGTTTGGCAATACGGTAATCACACGCTAAAATTATCTGCATTCCCGCGCCAAAACAATTACCATGCACCACAGCAATTACTGGCATAGGTAAATCTCGCCAAACATGTGCTACACGCTGAAACATATTGTCTTTACGCCAAGGCAGTTTTATGAAAAATTGCGCAATGATACTAGGGTTTTTAGACACATAACTAAAATCTAAGCCAGCACAAAATGACGAGCCTGCTCCTTGTAAAATAACACAACGAATTGATCGATCTCTTTTTATTTTTTTTGCTGCCTGTACCAAGTCAACAATCATTTGCTTGTCTAGTCCGTTATGCTTATCAGCTCGATTTAACGTGACATATGCAATACTTTGTTCAACCTTATAATTTACTCTAGAACTGCCCATAATATTTACCATATTTACTGAAATAGGATGATTAAGTGTGCCACAGTTAAACTGGTAGTACCACTTAACTTATTCACTGATTACAGAAATTTAGTGAGTTTAGTAATTTTTAGATCAAAAGTTGCGTTTATAATGCTATTTTTTATTATTTTAACGTAATTATGTGGTAAACTTTCCAAACGCACCTTGAATAATATCATTGCCATAATAAGCCGCCTTAAGCTGCTCTGTTAACATAAACAACAAGCAATGATTACTGAAACTATCGGTTGTCTAATACGTAAAAAGACTCCGTTGTATAAATCCCTTTTTGGGATGATAGTTTAATTTTTCTAAGGAATACCATGCAAATTATTATTTTTGAAGACGCACAACAAGTTGCTGAAAATGCTGCCGAGTGGGTAGCTGAGTTAATCAATAAAAAAAACAATCCAGTACTAGGTTTAGCAACAGGTAGTACGCCTATAAATCTATACCAACAACTTGTTAAGAAGCATCAAGCAGGTCAGTTAAGTTTTAAAAATACTACCAGTTTTAATTTAGATGAATACTTAGGTATTGATGCCAACAATGCACAAAGTTATCGACATTTTATGAATGAAAACTTATTTGATCATGTTGATATAGACAAAACTAAAACCTATTTACCTATCTGTAATCAAGGTGAAAATCCACGAGAACAAGGTTTGGCATATGAAGAAAAAATCAAACAAGCTAACGGTATTGATTTACAAATATTAGGTATTGGCGCTAATGGTCATATTGGTTTTAATGAACCCACATCAAGCTTAGCATCACGCACCCGTATAAAAACGTTAACACAACAAACACTCAAAGATAACTCACGTTTGTTTAACGATAATGAATTTCAGCCAACGCTAGCCATGACCATGGGAATAGCTACTATTTTAGATGCAAGATACGTTTTATTAATGGCAACAGGGAAAAATAAAGCGCACGCAGTAAAAAACATGATTACAGGTCCTCTTTCAGCTATGTGCCCTGCCTCAGCATTACAAATGCATGAAAATGCCATCATACTATTAGATAAGGCCGCGGCAAGTGAATTAGCAGAACAAGAATATTACCAATGGGCCAATAATCAAAATATTAAAATAAAGCAAGAATTTGGCTTATATCATAATTATTAGCCCTACTTAAATCATATCAGCAAGTAATACTTAGCCATAACGATACTTCTCTCTCAAAGGGAGTTTATTGCCCTTTTATCAGCTATGCTACACGGATGTAGCTTGTCAATAAGTACAGAAAAATTAGCCTTATTGTGCTAATGCAACGGGTATTAATCACTATCCGCTACTGGCTATTGTATTTTTTGCTGTAAACTTAACCAAAAATTTTGCACAATCACATTATCTTGTGGGCTAAGTTCTGTTTTTGCGCCAGCCAGTTTATTTGAAACACATTCAATTAAAGGAGCCGATATAACTTGTTGCTCATCATCGCCATCATTTGCCGCCAACGAAATAAAACCTCGAAGATAACCGCTTGCAAATAAGGTATCACTGTCAACATTCTGTTCAAACAAACTGTCTAAATAATGATAAACCTCATTTAAGGTACTTAATTTTTTTAGCATAGTAACCGTTTAGTTCTTTATTAGAAGGATTGTATTATACCAAAAGATTAATCATTTTTAATTACCCATTTATCTGCTAAATTACTCAATAGTCTGCCACTTAAAATTACAGAGCCCAACGCCTCTATTTAAGGAACATTTATGCTAAAGCAAGAAAATACAGGTCTTATTGTTGTTGATATACAAGGAAAGCTTGCACGTTTGGTACATGATAGTGACACATTAATATCAAATTGTGAAAAACTAATTCGCGGTATGAATGCACTTGGTTTACCCATTATATTTCTAGAGCAAAACCCTGAAAAACTCGGTGAAACTGTTACTGAACTAAGTACTGTATTGCCCACCCATAATCCAATCACTAAATATACATTTAATGCGGGTGCCACACCAGAGTTTATGAATGAAATTAGTGCGTCGAACGTAGATACATGGCTTATTTGTGGTATAGAAGCTCATATCTGTGTTTACCAAACGGCATTACATTTGTTTCAATCTGGCTTAAATATTCAAATCGTTTGTGACTGTATATCTTCACGCACATTCGCTAATAAAAATTTAGCCATGACTAAATTAACCAGTAGAGGTCTCGACACCACTAGCCTAGAAATGTGCCTTTATGAACTTGTTAAAGACTGTAGAGTGCCAGAGTTTAAGGAAATTTTAAGCTTGATTAAGTAACCATGAGTTGATGAAGTCAAGCCACTTATCCTCAGCTATATGCCATTAACTGGGTGGATCAATATTATTAGCCACGCTGTTGTTTAAGCGAAACCAGCCAGCAATAGAGTAACGATCTCTTTTGGCAGGCAAGACTTCATGAACAAATTCTTCACTTAAGAAAACAACTATTGTGCCAAAACCAGGTATAACAGTCACTTTTCTATTATCAACAACCAAAGAAGATGGTAAATTTTTATCATAAATCACCAACTCACCACCATCATCAACAGACCAGTTTTGATTAAGGTACACCACAATAGTCAGCACTCGGTTACCTTCTCCTACAAAAGCATCTTTGTGTTTTTTATAAAAATCACCTTTGGCATAATGAGCAAAATGACTCTCAAAAGAAAACAATCCAAGAAACAAACGCCTATTTAAAAAAGCTTGCAATGATTTTGTCCACGCTAACCAAGCACGACCTGCATCACTATTTCCTGTTATCCAACAAATCTCATCTGTACGAATAAAGTTATTAATATTATGATCTTGTGCTCTACCAATACCTGCGCGTTTAAAATTAGTTTCTGGCATGGTCGTAATATGTTGCAATAACAATAAGGTTAAACTTTCAGGTAATGCATAAGGTCGAATACTATAGCCTTTTTCAATAATATCCGTTGAAATTAATTCAAACAGCGGCTCAAATAGTAATGAATCATTATCTAAATAACATTCTTTATATAAGGTCATGTATAGTCACATCTATTAGGTACTTGAACAACAAGCAACTTAATGCAAGTAAAGAAAAAATTTTATTCATTGAGTTTCTCATAATTACTTGTTAAAAAACAAATAATTAAAATAGATTAATTAGGGTGTAATCTGCGCTTGGACGTGGTTCTTATAAATAGCGATAGTTGGTAAAGTAGATATGTATAAAATATGCCGCGGATATTAACAGCTATTTATATTAATGTCTTTCTACTTTCTTAGTTCAATATTAATACAACACTAGTACATCATTAATACAATAGAACAAATATAAACAGTAAAATGTCACTAAGTTAAACTAACAATACAGGTTTAAATCACAAACATATTATGTCAAAACAGCAAATTATAAAATTAACTAAATCATTACTAAGTCCCCATGTTTATTACCATGATAAAGAATTAGGTTTATACGTTGGTATTGGCAGTAGTTCTGACATTATAGAAACCTCACTACCTTGTGCTTACGATGAGTTTATCTCAATCATTGATGGTGGTATTAAAATTCAAAATGACCAAACACATAAAATGAAAACCGTTACTAAAGGGAATAGCTTTATAATTCCGCACAGTTACCCATATCAATGTCTGCCACAACACGACTTTAAAAAGTATTTTGTTATTTACAAACCTAGATTAACAACAGATAGTTCAGTACCACTTATGAAAAAACACGTTGTAGCAATTGATAAAGATAGCACCCCACCCTGGCAAGAAACATCAGATGGTTTTGCTAAAAAAATGCAATACCAAAGTCACAATCAAAAATTTACTGCAGGTGTATGGCAAGGAAATGACTTTAAAACAGGTATTATTAACTTCCCCTACAATGAATTTATTTTAATAAAGCAAGGTTGCCTTGTTTGTATAGATGAACAAGGAGAAAAAAACAAAATTAATGTAGGCGAGGCACTTTTTGTACCTCAAGGCGTTAGCTGTGCTTGGCAAGTGCAAGGAAAGGTCAGCTTACATTTTGTGCAAATAAAACCGTAATTTTAATCTTCTTCTCGAAATGATTCTGCTGTTAAATGATGACGGTTCAGTAATTTATAAAACTCTGTACGGTTGCGTTGGGCAATTCTTGCCGCTTGTGAAACGTTGCCTGCGGTAAGCTTTAGTAGCTTGGCTAAATAATCACGTTCAAATTCATCTTTTGCTTGTTGAAATGACGGTAACGCACTACTTTCATCTCGCAGAGCATGTTTAACTAAACTCGCAACAATAATATTTTCTCTAGACAAAGCAACACTTTGTTCTACAACATTTTGTAGTTGTCGAATATTTCCAGGCCAAGGGGCAGCAATAAGAATTTCCATTGCTTCTTGTGAAAAGCCATTGATTTCAAGGCTGGTTTGATGATTGCTATGATTTAAAAAATGTTGTGCAAGTAATGGAATATCTTCGCGGCGCTGAGCAAGAGGCGGTAATTCTAACTCTACAACATTTAATCGATAATAAAGATCTTCTCTGAACGTTTTTTCTTTTATCGCTTCTTGTAAGTTTTTATGTGTGGCAGAAATTATTCTTACATCAACTTTAATCGCTTGCGTACTACCAACTGGACGCACTTCTTTTTCTTGCAGTGACCGTAACAGCTTAACTTGAAAACTCATTGGCATATCACCAACTTCATCCAAAAATAGCGTGCCACCGTCACTTGCTTGAAATAACCCTTGATGATTTTTTTCAGCGCCAGTAAAAGCACCTTTTACATGACCAAATAACTCTGATTCTAATAATTGTTCAGGAATAGCGGCACAGTTAATAGCCGTAAAGGGTTTTTCTGCCCTGTGGCTTGCTTGATGAATGGCTTTAGCAAGCAACTCCTTGCCAGTACCACTTTCGCTATGAATTAATAAACTAAAATCACTCACAGCAACTTGTTTGGTTTGTTGTAAAAGCGATTCCATAATAGCACTGCGACTAATAATTTTAGTACGCCATAAATCTTGTTTACTCTCATTTTTAGTACTTAATGGCTGTAATTGAATAGCTTTCTCTACAGTTTCAAGTAATTGCTGACTTTCAAAAGGTTTAGTTAAAAAGCTAAATACCCCTTGTTTAGTCGCATTAATTGCATCAGGAATAGTGCCGTGAGCAGTCATAATGATCACGGGTAAATTAGGAGATTGTTGACGAATTTGTTCAAATAAAGCCATACCATCCATGCCTTCCATGCGCAAATCACTAATGACCAACTGTGGATGAAAGCTTTTTAACATACCAAGGGCTATTTTTGCATTGGCGGCAGACTCAACTAAATAACCTGCCGCAGATAAACGAATACCCAATAACCGTAATAAATTCGGGTCATCATCTACAATAAGAATTTTTTCTTGTGTTAGTGTTTTTTCACTCATACTGTCTTGCGCTTTGCTGTTAGCTAATTGTGCTGCTTTCATAATTTACTGCCCATGTTCACTAATGGTTTGTTCAATATTTTTTAGCTGAATTATTTTGTCGTCTAACTGTGCAACCGTTAACTCCAATGCGGCAATTGTATTAAGCAACTTTTTCTCTTTAATTCTGTTTTTTGACATTTGTTTATCATGTTCAAGCTGTTGATTAATCACTTGTTGAAATAAATATAATTGCTGATTCAGTTGATCTTTAAGCAAATAAATAAACGCTTTATCGTCTGAGCTTAAATAGTAATTTTGGTGTAGTTTCAGCTGTTCATTAAGTTTCGATTTAGCCGAATAAACATTATGGGTTGGTGAGTTAGGTAAGCTGTGTAACAGTATTAAATTAATTTCAGCCTCAATGCTGCCCTCTAGCTTTTTTAATTCTTGTTGCTGTATTTCATTTTCTAATTCGTTGTATGATAAGTTTTTTAGCGCTAAATAGTATTGCCCAAAATTCACGGTATTTAACGCGACAACTTTGCTGGGAGATTGTTGGGTTGTCTGACATGCCAATAGACAAAAACTCACAAGTATAACGAAAATACGCTGGAGTAAACCGACACAACATCTATCAACTAAACCAATCAACCTATTAAGTCTTGTTAACATTAAATTCATTATTTATCTCCACTGATAATGCGTTTTAAACAAATTTTCATTGTTGTACCACTTGGCTGTCCTGTTTTACTCTCAAGTGTAATACTACCATTTAGCCGCATTAGTAACTCTTTAACAATCGTTAAACCAAGACCACTGCTTTTTATATTATAATCTTTCGCTGGTGTACCTTGATAAAACGCATCAAACACCTTATCTTGCTGCTCAGGTTTTATGCCGTCACCTTGATCAGAAATTGAAAACACTAATTCGTGTTCATTCATTGAGGCAAACAAAGAAATCACACCAAATTCAGGAGAATATTTAATCGCATTAGATAATAAATTATCAATAATAACATTAAGTTGCTTGGCATTACTTTCTATGGTGATATGGGGGTAATGCTTCTCAATTGTTATATATTTACGCTTAATATCCAACGTTCTTTCATTTAATACTTGTTCAATAAGATCATAAAAATTAATAGTTTCTTTATCTTGCAAACTCGTTGAGTCTAAAACAATATTAAAGTTAAGTAATTCTTCTATTAACCGTTGTAAACGTGTTGTACTACTACGAATAATTTTAGTCACTTCTTGCTGATCACTGTTAAGTGCTCCAACACTGTTGTCATACATCAGCTCAGTGCCTTCTCTGATTGCTGCTAATGGTGTTTTTAATTCATGGGAAATATGCCTAATGAAACTAGACTTTTGTAACTCTAGGGCATGCAGTCTACTTTCCATACGATTTAACGCGTCATTAATTTCTAAAATTTCAACAAAACCAGCAACAGGTTCTTCTTTTAAATCAGAACCTTGTTGAAAGTTCCCTTGTTGTAATTGTTGAATTTTCAACGTGAGTTGTTTAAGCGGTTTGGTAATCAAAATAATAAAAAAACCTGCAATGAATAAAGAAATAGGAATGATAAATAAACTTTTTAACAGAGTATGACTCACTTGCGCTGTTGAATTTTTAATTTCTTCTGCTTGTTGATTAATTAACTCACTACTACGCGTATTAATTTCTTCATTAATATTTATCAATTGTTTAAACTGTTTTTGTAAACTTTCTAATGTTGTACTTCCCCCTTGGTTATCACCCTTGTCTAAAGGTTCTATTATTCCTTGATGTACGTGAAGAATAGCCTGAGAGAATTGCGCGGTCAGTTGCTTTATTTTTTCGTCGTTGTATTGAGATAATTCATCATTGGTGGTCAATAATACTTGCTGCTCAATGCTGTATTTATCAATTAATTCATAATCTTGTAAAACTAAAAATTGACTGGCATACCTTTCCATTTTTTTTAAGGTATTACTTATTTTTTGATTTGTATTAATTAACTCGGCTACAGCAAAAATAGCACCAGCCCCTTGTTTAGACAGCTGATTCACTTGGTTGGCACTATACAATAAACCAAAGACTAAAGGCAGTGCTACAAGCGTAAACCCTAAAAAAGTAAGTTTTTTAATAGATAGTGGTTTTACTTGGTTTATTGTATTTCCAAACTTTATCAACAATTGATTTAGCCAAAGCACGTCGAGCAACCCCTTAAAATTAATTAACGCCTTTTTAAGACATTTTAATAGTAAACACAATAATGTCTCTAATTAGAGACAAGAACATTTTTGGAATAATTATTTATTAGTTACTGATTTATAATGTTTTTATTTAAAAAAATAGCATTTTATGCTTTAAAAATTTATCTAATACATTTAACTGTTGCCAAATGGAGACAATAATAACGATTCACAAGTAAATAAAATAAAATAAAAACAACAAATACAATGAGTTATAATCTTGGCACAATGTGTGCTTTATACTGATTGGGCGCATAACAAAGCTAAATGGTTTAACGTTGAATCAATATTAAATACACGTAGGCCAAATTTATCCGCTTTGTTATGTATTAATAATACCAAGTTTATTAAGTTATTTCCCGCACAGCGAGAGTAACAAAAAAGGATCTCAAATGAAAAATGTTAGTTTATTTAAAGTCTCTGCAATGGTTTTCTCTGTTGCCCTTGCATCTAGTTTCGTTAACGCTGATGATAAAGTAAGCAAAACAATGGAAAATGCTCAAGCTAATGCTGCTGAAGTTGACAAACAGCAAACCTTTCCCGCCTTATTAGAATCACTTGATACTAACAATGATGCTATGTTAAGCGAAGCTGAAGTGTCAGTTGAACATAGCCAATTCCTTCAAGAAGAATTTGCTAAAATAGACACGAATCAAGATAAAAACATTGATGAAGAAGAATTCAATGCTTATTTTGTCGCTGTGAATGACAAAGCATTCAATGTAGCAAAAAGAAAAATTTAATTGTAAAAATTAAAAAATGGTTCTCCTATTTTTTGCCGGCTGCCTCCCAACTTTGCAGTCGGTTTTTTACTTCGACTTGTATTCGTTTTATTAAACAATACAAATAAATTAATAGGCAAAAAAGCCATAGTAAGCCTATATTTTTATAACAGTAAAGAGATGCCAATGAACAATATAGTTAATCAACATATTCAAATAGATAATTGGGTTTTTGAAGTAAAAATGGTTAGAGCTTTGCGTGTACAAAATTATGGAGAGCCGTATAGCGCAATCGCTAATATAAAATTAAATGGAAATAATGCGTACATTGATGGCATGATGCAAAAAGATCTACAGCAATTCAGTAATGAAGATCTGCAGATAATTAAAAAGTATTGTCGACGAATGTCTATCCACGACATAGTTATTGAGCCAACTAGTCAAGGTGTAATTCATCAACCAATTGTACAACAAAGTACACTATTTAGAAGTGCATAAAGGAGTTTCAGTCTAAATAAATTGCTTATAACTCTCAGCAAACCAGTTAAACATTAGAAACTAAGCACTACCTTTAGTAGTGCTCTACCACTTAACGCATTTTTCGATAAAAATAGTTAAAATATCCTTCCTTCATTTCCAAATTAATGATCTAACTCAATAGCAGTTAAGACCATTTAATTGATAATTTATTTCTTGTGTACTTAACGCCAATTTACAAAATATGAATGAAATTCCACAATATGCAAACAAACTTAGTGATGGTCACCCTGTAAAAGTTTATTTTGAAGAAAATGTTCTTATTCGTGCCTTACTGCAACAATTAGTCAACACAGATATCAACACTGACTTTGAAACTTTCTTTAATATTTTTAACCAATTGTCTGAAATTGAAAAACGTTTTGCCCGCAAAGAAAATCAACTTTTCCCTTATTTAGAAAAGCATGGTTGGACGGGACCAAGCCAAGGCATGTGGGCTTTTCATGATAAAATTCGCGATCATTTTAGAGCAATTAGAGCTGACATTGAAACAAAAGAATTTTCTACAATAGGGGATATTGTTTACGAAATTATTGATGATTTACAGGGACTAATGCATATTGAAGAAATACGGCTATTTCCTAATGCGCTTGAATTACTGTCAGAAGATGAATGGAAAGAAATGCGAGAAGGTGATATTGAAATTGGTTGGATGTTACCTGAAGAACCTACGCCTTATCCCCCTGTAGAATATATTCACCCTGGCGAAGATCGTAAAAAGAAACGCTTACCATTTTCTACTGAAGATCGTATTCGTTTAAATGAAGGTTACATGACTGGTGAGCAGCTTAATTTAATGTTGCAATTTATGCCTGTTGATCTTACCTATGTAGATGAAAATGATATTGTTATTTTTTACAATCGTGGCGAGAATCGTGTATTTCCACGCTCAGCTGGTGTGATTGGTAGAGAAGTTAAGTTTTGTCATCCTCCTAAATCTGTCGATACCGTATTACAAATACTCGAAGCGTTTAAAAAAGGTACACAGGACAAAGCTGAATTTTGGATTAATTTCAAAGATCGCAAAATTCATATTCGTTACTTTGCCATTAGAGATGAAGAAAATAATTACAAAGGGGTTATTGAAATGTCGCAAGACATTACTGATATACTTAAAATTGAAGGACAAAATCGTTTACTTGATTGGGGATAGTTGCCCTCAAAAAATATCGGTATGCTTAAATAAATCTTTATACGCAGTTATTCAAACCTAACTACTTATACTACTTTGATTCAGGAAAACCATGTACCCAATAAGTTATATAGAACCCGTATTTCGTCCACCAAGTGAATGGAAAAGCTTAATATTGCAAGTAACTAACGGTTGCTCATGGAATAAGTGTACTTTTTGCGATATGTATACGGCTGAAAATAAAAAATTTAGACCTAAAAAAATTGATCAAATTGAACAAGAAATCATTGCCGTAGCCAATTCTGGCATTACCACGAGGCGTGTGTTCCTTGCTGATGGTGATGCCATGATGTTGCCTTTTAACCGTTTAAAAGAAATTTTACTTTTAATAAAGCAATATTTACCGCAAGTTGGCAGAGTATCAAGTTATTGTTTACCTAGAAACCTCAGTAACAAAACAGTAGAACAATTAGCTGAATTAAAAACCTTAGGGCTAAAGTTGATGTATGTGGGCTGTGAAAGTGGTGATGACCAAATACTAACACTCATTGAAAAAGGCGAAACCTATCAAAGTTCACTCATTGCTTTAAATAAAATAAAGCAGGCAGGAATGAAAAGCTCTGTAATGATTTTAAACGGCCTTGGCGGCCCTGAATTATCTCGTCAGCATGCAATCAACTCAGCTAAATTAATGAACGAAGCTCAACCGAACTTTTTATCAACACTTGTAGTAAGTTTTCCGTTAGGTGAAGAGCGCTTTGCTAGTAAATTTACTCAAGCTTCACTGCAGCCTTTCAGGCAATTAAACCAGCATGAACTATTTACCGAAATGGAAATACTATTAACACAATTAACGTTAAAACAAACCATTTTCCGCTCAGATCATGCGTCAAATTACTTAGTGCTAAAAGGCGTATTGGGCGACGATAAAGCGGCGCTACTAAGTCAAGTAAGACTTGCCTTAAAACAACCCAATGAGGTTAATTTAAGACAAGAGTGGCAACGTGGTTTGTAATACGTTAGCGTAAGTAAATGCGTAATACTGCGTTAGTCAATTACACCTCATAGTAAAGTAAGATAAAGCTATTGAATTTCTAATAATTCTACTTCAAAAATAAGCACTGATCCTGGTGCTATTTTCCCTGCGGCTCTATTACCATAAGCTAAATCTGAAGGAATAAAGAACTTAAATTTATCCCCAACAACCATTAACTGAACCCCTTCAGTCCAGCCAGATATCACTTGATTTAAACCAAAACTAATGGGTTCACCTCGTTCTACAGAGCTATCAAATACAGTACCGTCTAATAATGAACCATGATAATGCACTTTCACTTTCGAGCTAGCGTTTGGGTGTTCAGTGCCGTCACCATGGTTTAAAATTTGGTATTGCAAACCAGAAGCCGTTTCAACAACATTTGCTATCTTTTTATTCTCTTCTAAAAACCGTTTACCTGCGGCAATATTTTCTATTGCAGCTTTCTTATTACCTGAGTTTCTCATAAAAAAGAAGACGACCAAGGCAATCACTATAATGATTAATATAGCTCTCATGTTAACTATTTCTCTCTAATTTTGGTTGTTCTAAGCTCATTAATATCTATCACACGCAAAGTGCTATTTTTTTGTCATGTACTTAGCTTTATGTTTGGCTTGAGTGTATCATGATATTCATTGCGATATAAACCTAGATAAAGCAGGTCACAAAGTTTGTCATACGGCTTTCAACATTTAGCTAGGCAGTGCTTTTAATTTTGATTACACTTAATGTTAGCCAAACATAACAGCATACCATTATGGAAAAACATCAAGAATTACTAATTGCGCTAAGAAAAGTCATTAGAGCAATAGACTTACATTCAAAACATCTCAGTAAAACATCAGGTTTAACAAGCCCACAATTATTAATTATGCTTGAAATAGATAAAGCTTCTGGTGTTAATTCTAGTCAAGTAGCAAAAAGTGTTAACTTGAGTGCTGCAACGGTGACCAATATTCTAGATAGATTAGAAAATAAAAACCTTGTTTCCAGAATACGAAATACCCAAGACAAACGAAAAGTAGGATTATTTTTAACTGAAAAGGGTCAGGCGCTTTTACTTAACGCACCACACCCCCTACAAGAGCATTTTATAGATAAATTTTCTAATCTAGCTCAATGGGAGCAATCACAGCTTCTATCATCAATGGAACGCCTTGCTGGCATGATGGATGCTAATGAGTTAGATGCAGCCCCTTTATTGGAGTTAGATGCCATGATTTCCAGTAGTATCACCTCCCCAAACAAAGAGAACCTTACAAAAAACTGATTTATACATACCCCTCTTAGCGCAATAAATGTAAAAAGTGCAGATGTTTATGGTATTGATCAATAATATTATTAATCACTGCCACTTTTGACCACCCCATAATGTCGTAATCTTGGCCACCTTCGACTAAATGAACTTCTGCTCGATAGTAACTTTGTTCATCTTCATCAATTTCTGTACTTTCATTATTAAAATCAGGTTGTGAATATTTTCTCGCAAGTACTCTATATACAAATTTCTGCGACTCACCATGGTCAACAACTAAGCTCAGTCCGTTTTTATCTGAAATATTCACCCTTACCTGGTTAGCCTGCAGTTCTTTTGCTACTGAATCAAAAGCTGGTACCACCGTTTGATTAATAAATTTATTAACATTCGCCTTATTTGGAAAATCTATAACATTCTTTAAACGCATTTGCCAACTATCATTATGGTCACTGCTTGAATGGGGTATAGCAGTGATCAGCTGACTTTCCTGTTTACACGCTTCAATTCGTAACGCTTTTATCAAACCAATAATGGCAAGTAATAGTACAATAGTAAAAGGTAACGCACTGGCAATCGTCATGGTTTGTAACGCATTAAGACCACCAACCAGCAAGAGTATTCCTGCCACGACACCAATACCAACAGCCCAATAAACACGCTGCCAAAGAGGAGTATCATTCCTACCGTGTGAGCAAAGCATATCAACCACCATTGCGCCAGAATCACAAGAGGTGACAAAAAATATGATAATCATCAAAACACTAAAAAATGACAATACCGAAGTAAAAGGAAAATTTTCAAGAAAAATAAATAACGCGACTGAACTATTTTTAGTGACCATTTCGCCTAAGCCTACAACGCCTTGGTTATACACCAAGTCAATTGCGCTATTACCAAAAATAGTCATCCAAAATAAAGTAAATAATGTAGGAATTAACATGACCCCTACAATAAATTCTCTTATTGTACGACCGCGAGAAATTCTGGCAATAAATAACCCCACAAAAGGTGCCCACGCAAGCCACCAGCCCCAATAAAATATAGTCCAACCGCCTATCCAATCTGTCTTCTTGTAAGCAAATAAATTAAACGTGTTATGCACTATATCTGCTAAGTAATCTCCTATATTTTGTAAATAAGCTTGTAATAAAAATACCGTTGGGCCAAGCACAAAAATAAGCATTAATAAAACAACCGCAAGAAGCATATTTGTTTCAGAAAGTATTTTTATGCCTTTATCTAGCCCCGTTGCAACAGAAATAACAGCAAGCCCCGTGATACAACACATAATAATTATTTGGTTAGTGCTTGATATATCTATATTAAATAAATAACCAAAACCAGCATTTACTTGAGAAGCGCCTAAACCAAGCGAAGTAGCAACACCAAAAACAGTACTGACCACTGCAAATATATCAACTAAATGCCCAGGCCATTGATAAATCCGTTCTCCAATTAAGGGGTACAAAGCAGAACGTAAAGTCAAAGGTAAATTGTGACGATAACTAAAGTACGCTAACACTAACGCAACAATGGCGTAAATAGCCCACGCATGAAGTCCCCAATGAAAGAAAGTCATTTTCATGGCTTCTTTAACAGCTGTTACCGTACCGGTTTCCGCTGTAGGGGGTGACAAAAAGTGCATTAATGGCTCTGCCACACCAAAAAACATGAGTCCAATTCCCATACCAGCAGCAAAGAGCATAGAAAGCCATGAAGTTAGAGAATAATCAGGTGTTGCATGGTCAGGACCTAAACGAATATCACCATAGCGTGACAAGCCAAGAAAAATCACAAAAAATAAAATGAAGGCTACGCTAAGCACATAAAACCAACTACCATTCTCAATAATGTTCGATTGAATCAGTGTGAATAGACTTTGCGCTTGCTTAGGTAACATAGCGGTATAAAGTAAAAGCGTTATGACAATCGATGAAGCACCAAAAAATACTTTCTTATTTATTTGACTTTTAACAGTTACAGACAATTTACTTCCTAAAATTTAATTTGAATTGATATTATTTGAATTGATATTATATATGCTAAGCTTTGTTATACACAAAAAATACCCCAGTATCATACCAAATAAACCCTAAACTACCATAATATTTGATCACTATTAACACACATTAATATTTGTTAAACTACCTAAAAAATAAAATATAGTTAGAACTCTAATCATCTTTATTTAAAACATGATAAAAAAACTAAGGGAAATAAATATGAAATTCACTAAGCTGCATATTGCTATGTTAACTGCCATAACCACATCAGGCTCTCTCTATGCTCAAGAAGCTGAAAAGCAAGAAACAGGAAAAGTAGAAGTCATTGAAGTCACAGCAACTAAACGCACTGAATCAATTCAAGATGTGCCCGTTACAGTAACTGCATTAACTGGTGACGACTTGGAGAAACTTGGTGTTGCTAATTTTGATCAATACGTAGAGTTTTTACCCAACGTTGTTTTTCAAGGCACAGGGCCAGGCCAGAATGAAATCTATATTCGTGGCGCAGCAACGACACAAACCAATATATCAGTTTCATCTGTTCAAGCATTACAACCCTCTGTTGCTTTTTATTTAGATGAACAACCGGTTTCCATGCAGGGGCGTAATTTAGATATTTACGCTACTGATGTTCAACGAATAGAAGTATTACCAGGGCCACAAGGTACGTTATTTGGCGCTAGCTCTCAATCTGGCACAGTACGCTTAATTACCAACAAGCCAACACATGACGGTTTTTCCGCGGGTTTTGATACCAGTACAAGTTCTACTCAAGGTGGCGATTTAAGTAACTCAGTTGAAGCGTATTTTAATATGTCATTAACTGACTCACTTGCTGTGCGCGTTGCTAGCTACAATGATCATCAAGGTGGATGGATAGATAATATTCTAAACACACCAGGTGAAGGCGGTTACATTGGTAGCGCCGAAGTTATTAGCCGAATTTCGGGTGATGCGCTCACCAACCCTGAAAATGTACCCGTTACCATTCCAAAAAACGATGCCTTAGTTGAAGATAATTTCAATACAGCAAATTATGCGGGTGCACGTTTTGGCTTATCGTATTTATTTAATGATGATTGGGAACTTTTAGTTCAACATACCCAGCAATCTTTAGATACCGAAGGTGTTTTTGCTTATGATCCTAACCTTGAGGGCGAAACATCAACTAATCGCTTCATTCCAGAGAATAACAATGACGACTTTGGTTTAACTACATGGACATTAGAAGGACGACTTGAGCATCTTGATTTAGTTTATACGGGGGGATATCTCGACAGAGATATCAATTCAACTATTGATTACACTGGTTATACAAATGGTGGCTCCTTTGCCGCCTATTATGTTTGTAACTATGCTGGTATACCTGAAACAGAGCAAGAGTGTCTTGATCCTACTAAGTTTTATAAAGAACAAACCAGTACATCACGTATCACCCATGAGTTTCGCGTAAATACCTCTTCACAAAACGCCTGGCGTGTTACCGCAGGCGTTTTTTATGACTCACAAGAACTATCAACAGTCGGTCAATTCAATATAGCTAATACTGAAAAATTTAATAATTTATCAACAACCCTTAAAGGCACAGAAGGTATCAACAGCAATGGGGGACCTTTTCCTGCAGAAGTGAGTTTTGTTAACGATATTACCCATACAATTGACCAAATCGCACTATTTGGCCAAATTGAGTTTGATATCTCTGATACCATTACCGCAAGTTTTGGCGCACGTTGGTATGAAATAGAAGACTCTTATAAAGGTTCTACTTCAACCGTTGATGTCAGTGGTAGATTACGAGCCTTTGGTGACGGTAGCGAAACGGCATTAACTGAATTTTTCGGTGCTGAAGAAGCGGCCGCCATTCAAGCTGCTGTTGCCAGTGGTCAACTAGACACTAGCTTACTCGATAATGATGGTTCATTAACCGTTGATGATACTATTATTAAAGCGTCACTTGATTGGAAAGTATCTGATGACATTATGTTATTTGCCTCATATTCTGAAGGTTTTAGACCGCCAGTTACTAACCGCGTTGGCGGTGGTTTAGCTAAAAACCAAGAAGGCGCTTTTGACGGCTTTCGTATACCCGTTTATTCCACAACAGATAGTTTAGACAATATTGAAATTGGCTTTAAATCTACCCTATTTGACCAAAGCTTACGCGTTAATGCCACCGCGTATTATTCAAAAATTTCAGATCTACAAACGTCACGATTTGATCCAACGAATATCAGTTTCTTAGTGTTTACGGATAATGTTGGTGATGCTGAAATAAAAGGTATTGATGGCGACTTTACTTGGGCAGCCACTGATAACTTAATTATTAGTGGTGCTTTTAGCTATATCGATTCTGAATTAACGTCAATTAATAGTGAGCTGGAAGGTATAGCCCCTTCTGTTGGAAGTCAATTACCTTATTCAGCTGAATTCTCTGGTAACTTACAAGCCCAATATTTCTATTCACTCAGTAAAGATTTAACAGGGTATGTAAATGGCTCAATCAGCTATACTGGCGATAGATTAGCCAGTATGACAATGGACGCATACGTACTTGAAGATACAACTAACCTAGTTTACGGAACAGGTACAGGCTTGAGTATTGAAAAAGAAGCGGATGTTTATTCAGGTGTTAATTACAAAGACAGTAATGGTGAAACCTTTGCGGGTGGTCGTTATGTGCAAGACAGCTACATCTTAGCAAACCTCAGTTTTGGGGTGACTAATGACACATGGGAAGCTGAAATTTTTATTGATAATTTAACGAATAAAAGTGCTGTGCTATATATAGATTCACAACAATTTACCCCTAAAATTGTAACCAATAGACCACGCACTATCGGCTTTAGATTTTCATATGACTTTTATTAAATAGTCGTTATTGATTAATCAACCATAAATATCAATACTCTATTGATATTGAAGCCGTTTGATATATGTATCAAACGGCTTTTTATTGATAGAGTAACGATAGGTAGCAATTATATACAAATTTTTCTGGAGTAAATCGTTGAACCAAGCCACATTTTCCACCATCGAAAGCCAATTAAAATCTATTCAACAATTAATTCAAATAGCAAAATTTGAGGATGCTATTACACAAGGCCAACGGTTACAGCAAAAAACAACAAATACACAACACAAAATTCAATTATGGTATTTAATTGCTGTCGCCCAACGCTACGGTAAAAAATATGATAACGCACTAAACAGCATTAACAATTTACTTAAGCTTGACGAAAAACACAGTAGAGCAAATCAAGAACAAGGCTACAATTTTCTCGCTTTGAATGTGCCAGAACAAGCCAAAAGTGCCTTTGAAAAAGCAGTACAGCTGAACCCAAGTTTAGTCGCAAGCTGGCAAGAGCTTATTGAACTTTATAGAAAGTCAGGGCAACAAGATTATGTACAAAAAACAGCGAATCAATTAGAAAAACTAAAAAAGTTACCCCCTGCTCTACTTGCGGTAACAGAATACATGCACGAGGGAAAATTCTTAAAAGCAGAAAAAATTTGTCGCCATTTTTTACAAAATAATAAACATCATATTGAAGGAATGTGTTTACTTGCTGAAATAGGCATTGAGTTAAAAATATACGATGACGCCGAGTTTTTACTTGCTAGCGCACTTGAGTTAGCCCCTACACATATTTATGCCCGCTCTCAGTACCTTAATTTACTTATTCAATTAGGTAAATACAAAGCAGCAGAGCAGCAAGTTAACCAGTTATTATTAGAGCAACCAAATAACCTCAGCTTTAACATAGCTAAAGCAAACACATTAACGGGCTTAGGTAAAACAGAACAAGCCATTGCGTTATATAAACAAACGATAGCGCAAGCGAAAAAGTACATGACACCATTAAGCATGGAAAAAAATATCCAACTCGCTCACTTTCAACTGCAACTTGGCCATGCTTTGAAAGCCAAAGGTGACATCACTAAAGCAATTACTTCTTACCAAAAAGCATATCAATTAAACCCAAGTTATGGTGATGCTTTTTGGAGTTTAGCGAATACCAAAACCTATCGATTTAGTGATGAAGAAATTAGCCAAATGCAAAGTCAACAAACCAATATAGACTTACCCGCAACAGATAAAATACAGTTATTCTTCGCAACAGGGAAAGCTTTTGAAGACAGACAAAATTACAAGCAAGCTTTTCAGTCTTACCAGCAAGGAAACAAGCTACAACATGATATTAGTGGCTTTGACATTACTAAAATAGAGCAACAAGTAGAAGAACAAATAAAATATTGTACCGCCGAATTATTTGCAACACGAGGAAGTTTAGGACATAAAGCAAACGATCCTATTTTTATTGTTGGCTTACCGCGTGCAGGGTCTACTTTACTTGAACAAATACTTGCCTCACACAGCCAAGTTGATGGCACCATGGAATTGCACAATATTTTAGGTTTAGCTTCTCGATTAAAAGGGCGACAACCATCAACAAAAGAAAGCCAATATCCTAAAAATTTAAGCGAGATTAAACCAGAGTACTTTCAGCGTTTTGGCCAACAATTTATCAATGAAACTCAAACGTACCGAGAACAAGCACCATTATTTATAGATAAAATGCCTAATAATTTTCTCCATATAGGTTTGATTAAACTGATACTTCCTAACGCTAAAATTATTGATGCTAGACGCTCCCCCATGGCATGTTGCTTTAGTGGCTTTAAACAGTTATTTGCACAAGGGCAAGACTTTAGTTACAACCTTGAAGACATTGGTCGTTATTATAACGCCTATTTAAAATTAATGGCGCATTGGGACAAGGTATTACCAAACTTTGTTTTAACAGTTCATCATGAAGATATTGTGGAAAATTTAGAAACACAAGTGCGCAGAATGCTTGATTTTTGTAATATTGATTTCGAACAATCTTGCCTTGATTTTCATAAAACCAAACGAACCATAAAAACACCAAGCTCAGAACAAGTTCGCCAACCTATTTATAAAAGTGCCACAGAACAATGGCAACACTTTGAGCAATATTTAACGCCCTTAAAAAAAATATTAAATACTAACAATATTTAATTTTCTGCGTAGAAAACAGCATGGTCAGTCTAGGTAGTATATGGACTGTGACCATCATTGTATTTCATACATACATTTTGACGGCACAAATGTCGATCTACACAGAGCATGTTTAATGTAGGTTAGCATTTATTCTGACAAGCGCAATGAATTACGCCCTACATAATTTGGCTTACTATTCTATCTCATTCGCTTCAGCTATTCGTTGCAAACGATCTTGCTCTTCAATAAAAGCGGCTTTTATTTCTTCAATGACGTTATCAACGTCAGCTGAAACATTACTTTCTTTAAACAAGCCAGTGAGTTTAGTTTCAAACGTTAATTCACCACGTTCATACAACGCCCACATTTCTTGAGCATATTTACTTAATAGCAACTCAGGTGCAAATTGACCATAATATTGAGTCATATTATCAACATCACGAATTAACATGGCTTTCGCATTATTGTTAGCTGAAGCGTCTATTGCTTGCGGTAAATCAATAATAACAGGACCATATTCATCAACAAGCACATTAAACTCTGACAAATCACCGTGAACAATACCCGCACATAGCATACGTAACACATACAACATCACCAATTGATGATCTTCAATGGCTTGTTCTTTTGACATCACCACGTCATTCAGCCGAGGCGCAACATCACCCGCTTCATCCGTAATTAGCTCCATTAACAAAACACCGTCAAAACAACCAAATGGATGAGGTACTCTAACACCAGCCTCTGCTAGCGTATAAAGCGCATCTACTTCTGCATTTTGCCATGCTTGTTCTTGTTGATTACGACCATATTTAGAGCCTTTTTCCATGGCTCTAGCACGCCGACTATTTTTACTTTTTCTGCCTTCTTGATATTGAGCTGCTTTTTTAAAACTACGTTTATTGGCTTCTTTATAGACTTTAGCACAACGAATTTCATCACCACAACGAACCATAAACACAGTCGCTTCTTTACCACTCATTAATTGGCTGATGACTTCGTCAACCAGCCCATCATCAACCAATGGCTGTATACGCTTAGGAATTTTCATCGTAAGATCAAACTGTAATTTATCAAAGGGTGAAACATTTAGGCTCTCTGTTTTTCAATTTATTAAAAAGGTTACTTAACAAGTAGCCTAGCAACTTAGGCAACTTTCTTTGTATTAACTTGACTGGCAAGATATTCGTCTAATGACCCTTGAAAATCAACTAATTTTTTCTCTTTAATATCAATGATACGCGTGGCTAAGCTTGAAACAAACTCACGATCATGACTCACAAAAATTAATGTACCTTCAAACCCTTTAAGCGCATTATTTAATGCGTCTATCGCTTCAATGTCCATATGGTTTGTTGGTTCATCCATAATCAATACATTTACATCAGCCATCATTAGCATACCAAATAACAAGCGATTTTTTTCACCACCAGAGCAGTTCCGAGCTTTTTTATTCGCGTCGTCATCAGTAAATAATAAACGTCCTAACATTGCACGAACACTTAAGTCGTTGTGACAAGGTCTGCGCCATTGTGACATCCAATCCATCAGTGTTAAATCATTATCAAAAAAAGCGCCACTGTCTTGTGGGCAGTAACCTAATGATGCATTTTCAGACCATTTTACCACGCCCTTAGTTTGCACCAACTCATTCATTAAACAACGTAACAAGGTGGTTTTTCCAACACCGTTTTCACCAATAATAGCTAACTTAGCGCCAGCTTCTAATAATAAATTACCCTTTTCAAATAACACTTCGCCATCAAAACCATGGCTTAAATTTTCAAGCTCTAATGCTTGTCTGTGCATTTTTTTACCTGGTGCAAAGGCAATCTTAGGCGTAATACGGCTTGATGATTTTACCTCATCTAATTTAATTTTATCCATTTTTTTAGCGCGAGAACTGGCTTGTTTTGCTTTGGAAGCATTGGCGCCAAAACGATTGACAAAATCTTGCAATTCTTCAATTTCGGCCGCCTTTTTCGCATTACCAGATAATAACTGTTCACGTATTAACGCAGACTGAGACAAATAAAACTCATAATTACCAGGATAAATACGTAATTCCCCGTAATCAATGTCGGCCATATGAGTACAAACAGAATTAAGAAAGTGTCTATCATGAGAAATAATAATCATGGTGCACTTACGTTTATTCAACTCACCTTCTAACCAAGTAATGGTATGAATATCCAAGTTGTTTGTTGGTTCATCTAATAACAAAATATCAGGGTTAGCGAACAATGCTTGAGCAAGTAAAACACGTAATTTCCAACCAGGAGCCACTTGTTGCATTGAGCCATAATGAAAAGACTCTTCAATACCTGCTTCTAATAGTATTTCACCTGCTCGACTTTCTGCTGTGTAACCGTCCATTTCAGCAAATTGACTTTCTAAATCACCCACACGCATACCATCAGCTTCACTCATTTCAGCTTGAGCGTAAATAGCATCGCGCTCTTGCTTTACTTGCCAAAGTGCCATGTCACCCATAATAACAGTGTCAACAACGTTATGCTGTTCAAAAGCAAACTGATCTTGTCCTAGTGTGCTAACTTTGTTACCTGTACTTACCGAAACATTACCAGAACTTGGCACTAATTCACCACTGAGTATTTTCATAAAAGTGGATTTACCACAACCATTTGCACCAATCAACCCATAACGGTTGCCGTTGCCAAACTTAGCAGATATGTTTTCAAATAAAGGCTCAGCGCCAAATTGCATGGTAATGTTCGATGTAGTGATCAAAGGGGATTCCTGAATTTTTCTAACAGATAGCGAATTTTCATCGTTAATTGCCTTATTTCTCCTTAAAAGGGATAAACGGCAAAGTAACAACAAATACTCAGAATAATAAGGTCGCGCATTATACAGGAATAAATGCCAAGCCTATACCTAATATTGAAAATTAGTGGTTATTTTTTCACCTAGCTAAAAAAATGAAACTGATAAACCTGAGCTAGACTTATTAAAAATATCTATAACCGAACTCGCGGTAAGCAGATTTTATCGATCTAAAAAAACAGTTAACCGTTAGAAATTATCATGTAACTACTTAACTGCTATATGCACTTCAATTGTATTAGCATCAGGATAATACTCAAAATCAGTTGTATAGGTTCTTTGATATTGGGCGTTAATGTCTGAAAAATAGTGCCAAACCTCGGTCCAAGCATCAATAGCTATTTGAGGCATTTCTCCGTGGTAAGTAAAGACAAGGTATTTAGCTTCAGGAATCGTCACTTGCTCTAAATTAGCCTCAGGCGGAAACACTTTTCCATCAAAACCAGCAAGTACAGTAAATTTTCCTGTGTGATCAGATTCATAGTTAAAATAAACACCATAAACCCGTTCGCCATTTTCATAATCTACGGGAACGGTGTTATCAAATGTTTGCCATAAAGCAGGTATTACCCCGTTATTTGAATCCATTTCTGTGGCGTTATCGGTTCTCACAGATAGCCCATTAAGTGCCTTTTCTTCGACTAACCTTAATTCCATTCTAATACTTTCCTAATATAATGTAACAAGATAGAACCACTTACTATCCATTTTTGTGAAGCAAGTGATTAATTTTGGCTAACGTTTCTTGGTAATTTTGATAATTAATAGCAATTGAATGCCTAACGCCATTATGCTCAAGTACCAAAGACGGAAAACCTTGTTGGGTTAGCTCTCTTGCAAAATTAATTTGCTGCATTAATACTTCTTCGGTTGTTTCTGAACTAAAATCTGTAACAAAGCGCGAAAGATCCAGCGACAACTCTTCTGCCAAATCGATAAGCACTTCTTTATCTGATGGGTTCAAAGCGCGTAAATAATAAGCCTGTTGAATAGCCTCAACCATTGCTACTTGATGCCCTTGATTATCTGCGGCAATTACTGCTCTACAAGCGTTATAAGTAGAGCGTCGTGGCGTATTATTATCCCAAAATTCATAATTAAATTGTGTGCCTAACTTTTCTTCAATAGTACGCCAATGAGCTTTTATCATTGCTTGCTGCTCAGCTGCCATTGGGTTATTTGAGTCTGCCGCTAAGCCACCTGCAACGTATTCTATTTGAACTGTGCTAGGCAAACTTAGTTTTAATGTATCCCAAACAGGCCTATATCCCCAGCACCAACTACACATAGGGTCGTGTATGTAATATAAAGTTGCGTTCATAAATATAATGGCACCCTAGCCAAATAACTTTTTAAGTTTGTCTTTAACTTTTTCTTTCACTTTCTCTTTTAGTTTGTCTTTTGCTTGGTCACTAACATCAGGTCGAATTTTGATTTGATGGAATGGACCTGAAATTTTAATTGGAATTTTAATACCTGAGCTAGCCTCTTGCGCGGCTTGTCCTTCAAGCGAAGCCACCATTTCCGTAACAATATGCATTTTCATTTTGGTTTGTGGTAAGTCAATATCCCCTGCTCCTGATACGCGAATAAAAGGATTATGCAAAGATATATTATTGGTATTTGCTAACCCTTTGCTGATATTAAAAGTTCCCGTTAAGGCGGCAAAGTCTGTTTTTTCTGCATGACTAAAATCACTGTCTAAACTGACCGCGGCCAAATTACCCGTCATAATATTATTAGCACTTTTGGCAATGGCCGCTAGGTTAACCCCTCGAATAGCCCCGTCAATAAAGCTAAAGTTCAACTCACCATTAAGTTGTGCAATAAAGTCTTTTTGGCTCACTCCACTCGTTGATATATTCCATGTTAATTGGCCTTTGCCCATCAGTTTGTCAAAACCTGCTGCATCAGTAAGTAAAGGCTCAGCATTGATTTTATTCAGATCAAATTTACTGCTGATTTGATAGGGCTTCTTATTTGCCAAAACCTCAATAGTGCCTGTACCTTGCCCCTGGTATGCTTGAAAATCAAGTAAATTGATTTTGGCTTTACCTTGGTGCAAATTAATGGCTAACTTGTTTTGACCTAATTTAATTTCTCGTACAAGCAGCTTACTTGATTTAATTGCTAAGTCTGCATTAATTAACCCTAAGGCAGATAAATCTATCTCAGTATCATCCCATACTAATGGCTCACTACTAGCTTCACTCTTAGCATCAGTGCTTGGCTTAGTCGGCTCTGTTATTGTGCTTGGTGGTAAATATGGGTTCAAATTAAGCGAACCCAAATCAATATCAGCATTAATGGTTAATGGTTCAGATAACGTTATTGTTGACGAACCGGTAAAAGCTAATTTATCTAACTCAACAGAAATGTCTTTCAATGTGAGTTTGTTATTAGCAAAGTGCATATCAGAAACCAATGAGAATTGATTAAAGGCTTCGTCTTTTGCCTCTAAAGGCATATTTTGCCATGCTAATATTTGTTTGACAGAATCACCTGAAATAGCAAGTTTTCCTTTGATATCCTGACCTTTATTTTTTATTTCACCTGCATAGTTAACGTTTGTTAAATCAGATAACATTGATAGTTTGACAGTAAATGGTTGACTATTTATTACATGAGCAGGTGTAGTAATGCTTGATTCAAGCTCAAACACTTTTGCCATATATCTAACGCTGCCTGACACCGTCAGCGTTTCTTTAAGCGAAGGTAATAAAACAGCTAAACTTAACTGGTCAACAACTTTAGTTGTTTGATTTTTATGATCTAAAATTGTCAACTTTCCACCCTGTATCTCAACTTGCCCAAGACGCACATCAAATCCATCGGGTAGCACAGCTGCAGTGTCTGTGTTTTTGCTACTAAGCTCCTCAGAAGGTTCTTCACCTGTATTAGTCACAACTGGAAACTGCCAATTCACCTGTCCATCAGCTGTGGTTTCCAATAAAATATCAGGATTAACAATAACAAACTTATCAATGGTCAACTCACCAGAAAAAATGGATAGCCAAGGAATGTGAATATTCAACGCTTCAACTGTTGCCATATTGGGTTTTGAGCCGAATGGAGCATTAGCGAAACGCACTTTATTTAGCTCGATTGACAAAGAAGGAAAAAAGCTCAATTGTTTATCGCCGTCAACCGATAAGGTTCGGCCAGTGGCTTGCTCGACTTTAGTACTTACTTGATTAACAATATCATCTGTTGAGATTAGTTGTGTTGCGGCCACAATAGCGATAATTATTAAGGCTAGAATGATCGCGGAAACTTTTAGGAATATTCGCATAATGGTCTTTTATTTCGCTTAACTTGGATTAAATTTCAAAAAATGATTACTACCTACGAGTAATACTATAGTAAACAACCCTGTTCAAGTCAGTTTTTATTACTAAAATGACCAAGTTAACGGCCAATCACAAATATAAACAACGTGGCAGTATTATCCTTCTACAATAAAGAAGTTACTTTATACTTAATTACGGTATTTAAGCATTAAAATTTATGTTTCAATTTATGACCAATGAACAGGGTCAACTTGATAATATTGTTTTAATTGATGATAGAGTTTTGGGTGTTCATGAAAAAAGGCATGTGATTTCTCAAAAAACACTTCGCTAGCAACAGCAAAAAATTCCGCTGGGTTTGTTGCACCATAATAATCAAACAAAGACGGAGAGCCTGTTTTGGCTTGCTTCTTCAGTAATTCAAATTGTGCTGAAAAAACATCAGACCAACATTGATAGCTTTGCCCTTTTTCAAGCAACGGAGCACCGTTTGCTCGACCGTTTTCTTGATCTAACTGATGAGCAAACTCATGTATTACCACATTATGCCCATCATCTGGAATTTGAGCGCCATCTAACGTATCTTGCCAAGACAAAACGACTTTACCAAAGTCCCATGACTCTCCTGCCAACACCATTTTTGTCGTAAAGTGTAGGCCATTAGCATCTTTATTTTGCTGTGATTTAACAAAAGCTCGAGGATAAACCAGTATTGTTTGTAACTTGGGATAATAATCTGTTTCACGGTTTAACAGTAATAGACAAGCTTGGGCTGCAACCGTCACTTTTATTTCATCCGTAACATTAACGCCATTACAACCAACGAAATTTTTCTCCGCTAAAAAAACTTGAATATGTTGTTTAAGCTGTAACTGTAAGTCAGCAGGCATCTGCCTAAAATAAGGCACTCTTTGTTGAAGAATTTTACGCCATTCTTTTTTAAAAGGCTGCTTTATAATTTTACCCCGTTGATATCTTCGCCAGTAAGGTTTACTTACAGAGTAGCCGATAAGAATAACAGCAATCAGTATAGGTAATAGATAAGACAACATAATAAACTTAAGTAGTTAGGGTTTATTATGAAGTAGGTACGATATCTTAAAATAACAACCTATAAGTGATATTAAACTTAACCCTTAGGAAATTTTTAGCCAACATAATCATTTATTCTGTAGCAACTGGCTGATATGCTAATTACGACAAAGTCGCTCGGTAATTAGACCGACAGTCTCCCTTGGTAATCACACTAATACAAATTACGATTTTGCTAAAGGCTCGTTAGATAAAGCCTGTGTAAATTTCGCTTCTTTTTCTAACGCCTCTAAATCTTTAATAATCAATTGATTACGTTTTTTATCAAGGGTGTTTTCTTTTTTCCAAAGCTGTAATTGTTTATTAATCACTTGTCTAACAGACCCTGTCATTCGCGCTAGAACCTCATCGGTTAATCCATTCACTAAATGATAGTGATGTTCTTGCTCTTTTACACCATTATAAAATTTAATTTTATTAATATGTTCTAAAATAATACGACTTAACCGTGTTGGTACATCATGTAAAATAAGGTTACTTGCTTGTTGCTCTTTTTCACGCATCTTTTTTGCTAAGTAAGGCATGAATTGTTGGTTGAATTCAGGGTACGTCCACAACCAATTCCGCATGGTAGACAGCTTAACAGAAAGTAATTTGACTGTTGTTAGTGGCGAAATAATAACGTCATGGGGTTGATCATCAAATAACACCATTAAATCAAAACAATCACCAGCGTAAAGCATATCTAAAGTTGCTTCTCTACCTGTTTCAGGGTTACTTTGCTTGATCTCTAATTGACCATCAATCACCACAAAAAAGCGTTTGGTTAATACATCAGAATTTATGTAATCACCTTTGTGCCATTCATTAAGTTGAAACTCTTGCTGAAAATCTTCAATAAGCTTTGTTGGTAAATCAGCAAACAAATTAGCTTGCTTCACTAATACTGGGTTTGCTTTTTGAGGTAAATTTGTTGATTTTTGTGGCATAAATATCAAGGTAATAAGTCGTGAATACTGGTCTTTTTATTCTACCTAGTTGTCGCTATATAGCAAAACTAATACAACAAATACAAACCACCATGAATGAAAAACTAAATCATCAGAACTGTCATATTTGTGACAGAGCGTTTATCTGATCTCCCTTATTATAGCGTCACTAACAAACAGCCAAGGTTGTTTATCTGGTCAAACTACTTAATTGGTAATAACAATGAAGCAGCAGACCTTTTTATTAAGCAAATTATTCAATTAACAGGTGATTATTATGACTAAGATTATTGGTATTGATTTAGGTACAACAAATTCATGTGTAGCGGTTATGGAAGGTGGTAAAGCCAAAATTATCGACAATGCAGAAGGTAGTCGCACTACCCCGTCTGTTGTTGCTTACGCTAACAACGAAACATTAGCGGGCCAGCCAGCTAAAAGACAAGCCGTTACTAACGCTAAAAATACATTATTTGCAATTAAACGCTTAATAGGCCGTAAATTTGACGACGAAGAAGTGCAAAAAGATATAAAACTAGCGCCATATAAAATTGTGAAAGCAAAAAATGGCGACGCTTGGGTTGAAGTCAATGGAAAAGCCTTGTCTCCACAAGAAGTGTCTGCGCAAGTATTACGTAAATTGAAAAAAGATGCTGAAGCTTATTTGGGTGAAGCGGTAACAGAGGCGGTGATTACTGTGCCAGCATACTTTAATGATTCGCAACGACAAGCAACAAAAGACGCAGGTAAAATTGCAGGCCTTGATGTAAAACGTATCATTAATGAACCTACTGCAGCCGCATTAGCGTATGGCGTTGATAAAAACAACAAAGCTGACCAGAAAGTTGTGGTATATGATTTAGGTGGCGGAACTTTTGATGTTTCTATTATTGAAATTTCAAATGTAGACGGTGAAAAACAGTTTGAAGTGTTGGCAACCAATGGTGATACCTTTTTAGGCGGTGAAGATTTTGATTTACGCCTAATTAATTACCTTGCTGACGAATTCAAGAAAGACAGCGGTATTGATATTCATAACGATACATTAGCTTTGCAGCGTATAAAAGAGGCGGCTGAAAAGGCGAAAATAGAGTTATCATCAGCATTGCAAACCGATGTGAATTTACCGTACGTTACTGCTGATGCAAATGGGCCAAAACACCTAAACGTGCAAATTACTCGTGCCAAATTAGAATCTTTGGTAGAAGATCTAGTTAAAAGCACTATAGCGCCCTGTGAACTCGCATTAAAAGATGCAGGTTTAAGTAAAGGTGAAATTAGTGAGGTAATTTTGGTGGGGGGTCAAACACGTATGCCAAAAGTTCAAGAAGCGGTTAAAGCATTCTTTGGTAAAGAACCACGAAAAGATGTTAACCCTGATGAAGCTGTTGCTTTAGGTGCGGCCATACAGTCGGGTGTATTATCAGGAGCGGTTAATGACGTATTACTACTTGATGTAACTCCGTTATCGCTAGGTATTGAAACATTAGGCGGCATTATGACCAAGCTAATAGATAAAAATACTACGATACCAACAAGGGCTTCAGAAACATTTTCAACCGCTGAAGATAATCAAGCCGCAGTAACGGTACATGTGTTACAAGGACAACGAGAAATGGCGACTGACAATAAGTCATTAGGCCAATTTAATTTAACTGATATTAACCCTGGCCCACGTGGCTCAGTGCAAATAGAAGTAACTTTTGATATTGATGCCAATGGTATTTTAAATGTGTCAGCTAAAGATAAAGCGACAGGCAAAGAGCAAAGCATTAAAATTACCGCATCAAGTGGCTTAACGGAAGATGAAATAAATAGCATGGTGCAAGATGCTGAGAAACATGCAACTGAAGATAAACAAAAGCGTGAATTAGTTGAGCAACGTAACCAAGCAGACCAATTAATTCATACCGTGCAAACGTCTATGACGAGTTTAAGTGATGATCAGCAAACAACACTAAAAACTCTCATTGAGCAGTTAAAAATGGCAGTTAATGGCGATGATAAAGCAGCAATTGAAATGCGACAAAAAGCACTACAAGAAGCCTACAGCAAAGTAATGGAAGCTACACAAGCAGAGCAGCATCAAGCACAGAGCAATCAAGGAAATACCAGCAATGCTGCAAATGATGCCAGAAGTGATGATGACATCATTGATGCTGACTTTGAAGAAGTAAGCAACGGCTAATGTGTCGTAACTAATACGGCTAATATGAACATAGTTAGCACGTAAAAATCTTCAGACTAAAACCCCCTACTATTATTTATTAGGGGGTTTTCCATTTTATAACCTAAATTACAGTTAAATTACCGCTTGTTACGCAACACTATGCACCTTATGATAGACCAAATTGAGATATGCTTGATTGACGCATTCAAAGAGCCAATAAAACTAATCAACCAACTCTCAATTAAACATTTACATTCATAAATAAGAAAGGAAAAATCTAATGTTTAGTCATATCATGATCGGGGCAAACGATATTAACGCGTCAAAAGTTTTTTATGATGCCATTTTAGGCGAATTAGGACATAAACCAGGAGTATTCGACGAAAAAGGCCGTTGTTTTTACTTCACCGACACGGGAATTTTTGCCCTTACAACCCCGATTAATGGTGAGCCTGCAAGTCATGGCAATGGTACAACCATAGGCTTCTCAGCAATTTCAGGTGAACAAGCTGACGCTTGGCATGCCGCAGGTATTGCAAATGGTGGCGTAAGTTGTGAAGACGCCCCCGGTCTTCGTGGCCTTGGTGACAAACAGCTTTACCTTGCCTATTTACGTGACCCTTCTGGTAATAAAGTATGTGCGTTATATCGCAAAAGCTAATAACAATACTATTGTCATATACATTGTATTGAGTTTATTCAATTCAGCTACCCCAGCTAGGTAATAATACCTTAACTGGGGTAAGCAGGGGATAAAATGTAATAAACGCATTAACCCCTCAACAACAGTATTCAGTTGCCTTATTCATTTTATCAATTAATGCTTTTCGTGTGGTAAAAACATATTCAGTAAAATAGCAGAAACCGCCGCTAAAGCGATTCCTTTTAACTGAAAACTACCAAAACTAAAGTTCATACCCCCCAAGCCAAACACTAATACCACAGCGACTATTGCTAAGTTTTTACTTTTTGACAAATCAACTTGTGCTGTTACTAACGTTTTTAAACCAATGACGGCAATTGTGCCAAACAACAACACCATAATTCCCCCCATAACGGGCACAGGAATTGTCGATAATGCTGCGCCTGTTTTTCCCATAAAAGATAAAGCAATGGCAAAAAAAGCAGCCCACGTCATAATAACGGGATTGAAAGATTTAGTTAACGCAACAGCGCCAGTAACTTCTGAGTAAGTAGTATTAGGTGGCCCGCCTAGCATTGCTGCAGCCGATGTTGCTAAGCCATCTCCCAACAAGGTTCGCTTTAAGCCAGGTTTTGATAAGAAGTCTTTACCCGTTATATTTGAAATAGCCGTAATATCACCAATATGTTCAACTGCTGGCGCAATAGCAATAGGCAAAATAAATAATACCGCTTCCCAATGAAAAACAGGGGTAACAAAGTTTGGAATAGCAAACCAAGGACTTTTACTAATAACAGAAAAATCAACAATACCAAAAGCTAAAGCTAACCCATAACCAACCACTAACCCTGCTAATATAGGTATTAACTTAAAGATACCTTTACCTAATAAAGAAACTAAAACAGTTGTTGTTAAAGCAGCCATAGAAATAATTAAAGCAATAGCTGGGTCAACAAGTTGCAAAGCCCCGTCACCTGATTTTCCTAAAGCCATATTAACGCCAACGGGGGCTAAGTTTAACCCAATAACCATAATAACTGGCGCGACTACCACAGGTGGCAGTAACCGGTTAATAACACCGTCACCACGCCATGCAACAACAAAACTTAATAAAACATAAAACAAACCCGCAGCAACCAAACCTGACATGGTAGCAGCTATTCCCCAACTTGCTACACCATATGAAATAGGCGCAATAAAAGCAAAGGAGGAAGCAAGAAATATAGGCACTTGTCTTTTTGTAACGAGTTGAAATAAAAGCGTTCCTATTCCTGCTGTAAATAAAGCCACATTAGGATCTAACCCTGTTAAAATTGGTACTAATACTAGGGCACCAAAAGCTACAAATAACATTTGTGCGCCTAGTAAAGGTGTTTTCATGTCTATCATCTTTTATTTAGTTCCAAATATTTTATCGCCAGCATCACCCAATCCAGGCACTATATACCCTTTATCGTTAAGGTGATCATCTACAGATGCTACATAAATATCAACATCATCATGTGCTTCCTTAAGTTTTTCTATTCCTTCTGGTGAAGCCACCAAAAACAAGCCCATAATATCCTTACACCCCTTTGATTTTAGTAAATCAATCGTTGCAATCAATGTTCCGCCTGTTGCCAACATAGGGTCAACAATTAATGCAGTTCTTTGCTCTATATCACTAACTACTTTGTCAAAATAAGGAACAGCTTCTAGCGTTTCTTCATCACGATATAACCCAACCACACTAATTTTTGCACTAGGAATCAAAGGAATTACTCCATCTAACATACCTAAACCTGCACGTAAAATAGGCACAATAGTAATTTTTTTACCTTTGATATTTTCAACTTCTATATCATTACCTTCCCAACCTTCAATCGTAATTTGTTCAGTGGCTAAGTTTCGGGTAGCTTCATAGGTTAGTAATGCACCGACTTCACCGCAAAGCTCTCTAAAATTTTTGGTACTAATACCATTAGCACGCATTAATCCAAGTTTGTGTTGTACTAAAGGGTGTTTTATTTCATGAACTTTCATAACTGATCTCATTTTTTATTAAACATTAGCTAAAATTGCCGTTAATATAACATTTCTCAAAAAAGAATGATGCTTTCAACAGCATAACAAAAATAATTTTAAATCAAGAAACCCTCAAAAAGTTTGACGGTTATCAACATAGAACACGCTAAGAAGAAAATAAGGCCTTTTATTGGCATCATTCACATGTAAGCATTCGCTGAGTAATTGCTAAGTTATTAAGGTAATTAATAACGTTATTTAATCGTACGTTACTCTTAATATTATTTTGCATAAAAAATCATAAAAGCGTAATATTTACCTAATTTTCTACATTCTAAATAACTCATATGCCCGTTAATTTACCTGAACTTATTCCCGCTTCACTTACGCCAATTCAAGGTATTCGCCTTGGTTGGGCTGAAGCAAATATTAAAAAACAAAACCGTAAAGACCTACTTGTTATTGAAATTGCCGAAGGCAGCACTGTGTCAGGGGTGTTTACTCAAAATCGTTTTTGCGCTGCCCCTGTTACTTTGTGTAAAAAGCACTTAGATGCAGTAAAAAGCAATAATGTAAATGGTATAAAAGCATTAGTAATCAATACAGGTAATGCCAATGCAGGTACTGGTGAGCAAGGTATGTTAGATGCACTAACCACCTGTGAACATTTAGCTGAAATTATGACCATCCCTGTAGAGTCTATATTGCCCTTTTCAACGGGGGTCATTTTAGAACTCCTACCAATGAGTAAAATTTTAGCTGGACTGCCAAGTGCCGTTGCTAACTTAGCTAGTGACAACTGGGCTGACGCAGCTTCAACGATTATGACGACAGACATAGTGCCTAAAGCTTACGCCACTCAAGTAAAAGTAGGTCAAGAAAACATCAATATCACAGGTATATCCAAAGGTTCAGGCATGATACATCCCAACATGGCGACCATGTTAGGATATGTAGCAACCGATGCCGCTATATCGCAACCATTATTAGATAGTATCACCAAAGAAATTGCAGACCTCTCGTTTAACTGTATTTCAGTTGATGGTGACACCTCAACAAATGACTCGTTTATTGTTATAGCCACAGGAAAAAGTAACGCTTCAGCTATTACGAGCCGTGACGATAAAGGTTTTAAGGCAATATTTAATGCATTACTTGAAACCGCACAGTATTTAGCAAAAGCGATTGTTCGTGACGGAGAAGGAGCAACCAAATTTATCACTGTCACTGTAAAAGGCGCATTAACCACAGATGAGGCTAAAACTATTGGTTATTCCATTGCTAAGAGCCCTCTTGTGAAAACAGCCATGTTTGCTTCTGACCCTAATTTAGGTCGAGTACTTGCGGCTATTGGCTATGCCTCTAGAGAATGTCACTCGTTGAATGATTTAGACACCACACAATTATCACTTTATTTTGGCAATTTATTAGTTGCTGAAAAAGGCGGACTTGCGGCAAGTTATATTGAAAAAAAAGCTCAAGCTATCATGAACGAAGCTGAAATTGACATCACAGTGCAACTGAACAGAGGCAATGAAAAAGCAACCATTTGGACCTGTGATTTTAGTTATGATTACGTCAAAATTAATGCTGAATATAGAACCTAAGCCCCTTCTAATATTTGTTTCATAAACTATTTAACTCCAACACTTGCAAATGAATAAGTATCTTACCTTTCATCATTTGTGAGTGTTCTATTTTATACGTAGACAAATTGCCAAAAACAAGGAATTCACTTCAATAACTAATTGTTATAATTATTAAATAATGATGTCGTTGAAGATTTTAATAAGTAGAAATGATCACATTGTTAGTGAGATTGTTACAATAGCATAATCACCACCACCTGTTATTAACTGAATTTCGTTACTCTATAAACCACAAATAAACGCAATATTTCTTCCTAATTTATCAATTAACAATAGAATTCTAGTTAATCAGCTAATAATCTAACACCGAGATTAACAACGCTTTAAAATTAATGTATATTTACACCCAAGAATTAAGTGCATAACAATGCATCAGTATTCACTCATTAAATAACTATTCTTTTATTAGAACAACAATATACCAAGTGTATCTTATGCGTCTCCTACGAAATAAAAAATACGAAGAAAAAAAACTTTTAAATATTAAAAATCAAACAATTAACCCTGTGGTGGCACCATGTTAGCAAAGCGCATAATTCCTTGTTTAGACGTACGTGATGGTAAAGTTGTCAAAGGTGTACAATTTAGAAATCATGAAATTATTGGTGACATAGTGCCATTGGCTCAAAAATATGCCGAAGCAGGCGCAGATGAACTGGTTTTTTATGATATTACCGCCAGCTCTGATGGTCGTGTTGTTGATAAAAGCTGGGTTAGCCGTATTGCCCAAGTCATTGATATTCCTTTTTGTGTCGCTGGTGGCATTAAAAGTGAAAATGACGCAAAAGAAATTCTCATGATGGGTGCAGACAAAATTAGTATTAACTCGCCTGCCCTGCGTGACCCTACACTTATTTCACGCCTTGCTGATCATTTTGGCCAACAGTGTGTTGTAGTTGGTATTGATAGTTTTTATGACAAAGAAACACAGCAATACCAAGTTTACCAATTTACAGGTGATGAAAACCGTACTCAAAAAACAAGCTGGACTACTTTTGACTGGATAAAAAAAGTCGTTAGTTTAGGCGCTGGCGAAATAGTGCTTAACTGTATGAACCAAGATGGTGTACGTCAAGGGTACGATATTGAACAATTAAAACAAGCAAGAGCTGTATGTAATGTGCCATTAATTGCTTCAGGTGGTGCGGGCACTATTGAACATTTTGCTCAAGTTTATCAACAAGCCGATGTTGATGGCGCACTTGCTGCTTCGGTATTTCATAAAGGCATCATTCCAATAGACGAACTAAAAACCTATTTAAGATCACAAAGCATTGAGGTAAGACCATGTTAGTAAACAAAGATAATATCAATGAATTAGCATGGGGAAAAATGGATAACCTTATTCCTGCTATTATTCAACATGCCGCTACTGGTGCAGTTTTAATGCAAGGTTATATGAACCAAGCATCATTAACAGAAACGTTAGCATCAGAAAAAGCAACCTTTTATAGCCGCTCAAAACAAGCGTTATGGGTAAAAGGCGAAACTTCTGGCAATTATTTACATGTAAAACAAGTCCTTACTGATTGCGACCAAGATAGTTTATTAATTGCTTGCATGCCTACAGGCCCTACATGCCATTTAGGCACTGAGTCTTGTTTCCCTGAACAAAAGCTAACCAATCAGAATTTTTTAAGCCAACTAGAGCAAGTGATTGCTAGCAGAAAAGACGATGATCCTAACGAAAGCTACACGGCTCATTTATTCTCACGTGGCACAACTAAAATGGCTCAAAAAGTAGGAGAAGAAGGCGTTGAAGTTGCCTTAGCTGCCGTTGCTGAAACGAAAGAAGACTTATTAGGGGAATGTGCAGATTTGTTCTATCACACGCTTGTTTTACTTGCAGATCAAAAAATTGACTTAAGTGAAGTGATGACAGTTCTTCAAGATCGCCATAAAAAATAACACCTGAAACACAATCACAATTGATTTGAATCTTTTTGATAACTGAATGCATCCTTGTTATAACTAACATCGATGCATTTTTGTCATTAATGCTTATATAAAACTAAACCTTACGCTTGAACTAGATACATGAACTTACATAACTTGAACAACTTAGAAAACATAAAAACAACTTGGCAAGTTAAACACTTTGATGAGTTATCACTTGATCAATTGTATGATTTATTAAAATTACGTATTGATGTATTTGTTGTTGAGCAAACGTGCTATTACCCTGATTTAGATAGTGAGCCAAATCAGTTAGACAGACACCCAGATACCCTGCACGTTTTAGGGTATCAAAACAATAAACTTATTGCCTATTTACGGATATTACCTAAAGGGCAAAGTTATGATAATTATATAAGCATAGGCCGTGTCGCTATTGCAAAACAGGCAAGAAGATCAGGCCTAGGCCATCAATTAATGTGTGAAGCACTAAATTTATGCCAGCAATATTTTTCTAATCAAAGCATTAAAATTTCAGCACAAGAGCATTTGATTAATTACTATCAACAACATGGTTTTGAGCAAGTATCTGATATGTATCTTGAAGATAATATTCCCCATGTTGCTATGATCAAAAATATCGCTATTTAAATGGCATACACAGTTTAAAAAATAAAGGCATAAATATTTGCTACAGCTAACAAAATTAAAACCAAAAACATAGAAAGCATACCGAAGGCTCTTGACTTTGAAGTACCAACAGATTGAGTTAAACCTATTGCATGCAGCACCCTACCAACAAATAAAACCGCACCAAATAAATGTACCCAAAAACTATCTGCGCCGCTGAGTTCAAAACCAACTAATAATATTAGCGCTAGCGGCATGTACTCAGAAAAATTTCCGTGTATTCTAATCGCTTTAATTAAAGGCTCTTTCCCACCATCTCCCAAACCTACTTTAAGCTTAAATCTTAGTCGAATAATGTTAATAGACAAGCCAATATAAAGCAGCGTAAGTAAACTGGCATAAAACGCCGTAATAGTAATATTAATATCCATAATTCGCCTTCCCCCAACAATAGCAGGGGTAATAAAATGAAGTGTGTTTTCCTTTATATAACAAAAAACTCGCCGCAGCGAGTTTTTATTCGTTATTTTGCTTAACGTAAAAAATTAAGCGAGTTGTGCAGATAATAAGGCATTAACCGCTTCAACCGCTTGAGTACCATCAATGGTTAAATATTGGCAGTTGCCTGATTCAGCTTCAGCTTGATAAAAATCTACTAGCGGCTTAGTTTGCTCATGATAAATAGCTAAACGTTTACGTACTGTTGATTCTTCATCATCTGGACGAATAGACAAATCATCGCCTGTCACATCATCTTTGCCTTCCACTTTTGGTGGATTATAAACAAGGTGATAAACACGACCAGAACCTGAATGTACGCGTCGACCAGCCATACGCTCAACAATAACTTCATCAGGCACATCAAATTCAAGCACATGATCAACATTGATACCATTTTCTTTCATCGCATTAGCTTGTGGGATAGTACGTGGAAAACCGTCAAGTAAGAAACCAGCTTTACAATCATCTTGGGTAATACGTTCTTTTACTAAACCAATAATAAGTTCATCAGAGACTAGTTGACCAGCATCCATCACAGCTTTTGCTTGTTTACCTAATTCAGTGCCCGCTGAAATGGCAGCGCGAAGCATGTCACCAGTTGAAATTTGAGGGATACCAAATTTGGCCATTAAAAACTGAGCTTGTGTGCCTTTGCCCGCACCAGGAGCACCAAGAAGTACAATACGCATATAAACTAACCCTTAAGTGATAATTGTGTTTAAATAAAAATAATTACATTAATACAACTACCTATCCTTCGCTAAAAAGGGTAAATTGATCACACTAATGTAATAATTCTTAGCTATTCTATTTGTTGGGGCAAACACTATACAAGTTAGCCCAGAATCAAACAAGCTTAGCATACAAAAAAGGAGCATTCATTGACAGAGAATTGCCCCTTTTTCAGACTAAAGTATACTGTTTTACCAGTACAAACTTACTTAGTTAAACTTAGCATTAATTTATTCAAACGAGACACAAAGCTAGCAGGGTCTTTCAAACTACCGCGCTCAGCTAACATGGCTTGTTCAAACAATACTTCAACCCACTGATTAAATTTATCATCGTCTTGTTCATCAGCCACATGCTTAACTAACTCATGCTCACCGTTTATTTCGAATATAGGCAGTGTTTCTGGCACTTCTTGACCAACAGATGCCATTAGTTTCGCCATTTGGCTACTCATGTCATGTTCGTCAGCTACAATACATGCAGGTGAATCGGTTAAACGTTGAGAAAGTTTAACATCTTTCACTTTACCTTTAAGCGCATCTTTAATTCGTACAACAACACTGTCGAACTCTTTCTCAAGTTTTTCTTGTGCTTCTTTTGTTTCCGCATCGTCCATATCACCTAGGTCTAAACCACCACGTGTAACAGATTGCAATTGCTTGCCATCAAATTCATTTAAGTGGCTAACTAACCATTCATCAATACGGTCAGACATGAGTAATACTTCAATACCTTTTTTACGGAAAACTTCTAAATGAGGGCTATTTTTAGCGGCTTCAAAGCTATCAGCAACCACATAATAAATCTTGTCTTGGCCTTCTTTCATACGTTCAACATAAGAAGCTAAAGAAACATTTTGCACAGCATTATCTTCATTGGTTGAAGCAAAACGTAGTAAACCTGCAATTTGTTCTTTATTTGAAATATCTTCAGCTGGGCCTTCTTTTAGCACTTGTCCAAACTCATCCCAAAAACCTTGATATTTTTCAGCATCATTTTTGCCTAACTTTTCAAGCATTTTCAACACACGTTTAGTACAACCTTTACGAATAGCTTGGGTAATTTTGTTATCTTGTAAAATCTCACGCGAAACGTTTAACGGTAAGTCATTTGAATCAAGTAAACCTTTCACAAAACGTAAATACGTTGGCATAAATTGCTCAGCGTCATCCATAATAAAAACGCGTTGTACATACAGTTTTAAGCCATGTTGTTTTTCACGGTTGTACATGTCAAATGGCGCTTTAGCTGGCACATAAAGAAGTGAAGTATATTCAGTTTTTCCTTCTACTTTATTGTGTTCCCATAATAAAGGGTCGCCAAAGTCATGTGATACATGCTTGTAAAATTCGTTGTATTCCTCATCAGAAATATCAGCTTTTTCACGAGTCCATAATGCAGTAGCTTTATTAATAGCCTCCCATTTTGCAGGAATAGCATCTCGTGCTTCTACTGCAGGCGTAGTAACATTACCTTCATCATCTTTCACTTCAGCAACCGCTTCAACGGCAGGCACTTCAGGTGTTAGCATTTCTACAGAAACAGAAATGTGATCAGAGTATTTAGTCACAATTGACTTTAATCGCCATTCATCAGCAAACTCACTCTCATCTTCTTTTAAATGAAGAATAATATCAGTACCACGATTTGACTTATTGATTTTTGCCGTAGTAAATTCACCTTCACCACCACTTACCCATTCAACACCTTCAGAGGCATCATCACCTGCACGACGAGTACGAACAGTGACTTTATCTGCAACGATAAAGGCAGAGTAAAATCCAACACCAAATTGGCCAATTAATTGTGAATCAGCCGCTTGGTCACCTGATAATTGTGAGAAAAATTCAGCCGTACCTGATTTTGCAATAGTACCTAAATGTTCAATAACTTCATCAAGGTTCATACCAATGCCGTTATCAGAAATCGTGACTGTGTTGTTTTCTTTATCACAACTTACACGAACTCGTAATTCACCATCGCCTTCAAATAAATCAGCATTAGATAAACCTTTAAAACGTAGTTTGTCTGAAGCGTCGGCTGCATTTGATACTAATTCACGTAAGAAAATTTCTTTATTAGAATAAAGACTGTGGATCATTAGTTGAAGTATCTTAGCGTTATCTGACGCAAACTTATGATTTACTGGTTCTTTTTCAATTGTCATGTGATTAATTCCTACTTGTTTTTACAATGTGATAACTGATTTGATAATTATTCCCTAACTTGACTTGAAGCAAAGTGATTCAAACAGAGAACATTAGTTGCTACATATCTGAGGCTGGTTTAACTTTTTTCAAGGGGAAGGATGAACTTTAGATAAAAAAATTCAAATAATCTGAGTTTTTTATAATCAATAAATCATATATATTTAAACATTTCAATTAATCACTTAATACTTACTAACAACACAGGAAGGCGTATTAAAAGTAGTTTTTTCTGAAAATGCATTAACAGGCGAAAAACCAAACTATTTTACACCTTAGCTTTGTGCACCTTGCGATCAAGCAATTGATCGTAACTCCTTCCCCCTATTTACTATATTATATAAAGCAGACTCAGGACTTGTCCAACACCCGAATAGGTGTCACGACCGAATAAATAAGGTAGACGCTGTTAGCTAACAGCTTAATAATCCACGTATATCAGCATGATAACCGACAAATTTACTTACTCCATCTAATGCGTTAACTCACATAATTGAGAAGTGAACAATATGGCTCTGATTTATTGAGCATAGATCAGAGCATTTAACTTGACGTGAGGCGTCATACCAACGCTTTAGTCGCAGAATTAACCTCATGTTTAAGCACGAGTTTAATTCTTCTATCATAATAATTTAAAGTCTTATTTAAAATGACATAAAGCTAGCTCACACTCGAAGGAAGAACGAAAAAGGAATGAAAGTTAATGAATATTGATACTTTACAACAAATCAAACCGGGCTTTATGTTTAGCTAATAGTTCAGACTGTTTATTTCGAGCCTGTTTCACTGTGGTTTTCTGCCCTGATTGGTGCTGTGCTTCAAACCAGTCGAGTAAGTCAATACGAACTTGATAGCCTTCTTTAATACAAAATTCACGCTTACTCACCATCACTTTCGCAGCCCCCATTGATGCACCTGAGTACCAAGTGCATTGAGAATAGCCTTGTGATTCTAGCCAGCCCATCACTTGGGTATTATAAATGAGCCATACCAAAAGAAAGATAGGAAAGCTGCTCCCAATGAAAACCAAGCCTTTTTTTTGCTTTTCAACGGTCATAGTTTGTTTCACTTGATGCACAATCCCCCACGCTAATACCAAAAATGCCGGAATCATACTTAATAAAGGAAGCACAACATTGCGCACTTTCACTAACGCTACCCCCTCTTTAATACGTTCCAGCATGGCAAACTCATTCAAAGCCGTCATCACTAATGCAAACACGCCCCCTAATAATAACGTAATAAATACCCCCCCTTGTAAGGGGGATATAGGCTTAGAACAAACCTCTATTGCGTCTTTCATCGAAACTGAGTTCCAAAATACGGAATACCGAATAAACGATGTATAAAACCGATGGGGTCGGCATCAAACATACGCTCTACCCGATTAATTTCATACTGTACGTTTAATAAGCCTTGTTTAAACTGTTGCTCAGCTTCACGTAAACTATCCGAAAGATTTTTAGACAATGCATCCGAATCAACAAATGCGGTCGTGAGCATCATCAATGCAGCGCCCACTACAACTACCGCTAACATCGGCCCCACCGCAGCCATTGCCACAGTACCACCAATATAAGTGGCTACAGCACCCCAAGCAATGCCTGAAGCCGCTGCGGCGATACCAACATCAACCGCCATACCACCAACAAAATCATGCCAAGTGGCTTGGTCGTTTAGCATTTGTTCAAAAGCATGAAAGGTCGCAGAAATAATCACTGTTACTACAAAACCGGTTTTAATGGATTTAGCAACACCGAGTTTACCTATTCCGAATGACACCACTTTTGGGTTACTTGCTAGGTATTTGGTACCAGTTAAATGTTTACGAAATCCTGAATAACCTTTAAACACCACGTTGGGCTTACCATTATAAGTTTTAACGTAATATTTGGAGAAGGTGTTTCCGTCGCGTTTCATTTCTAACGCAATAGCGCCAAGTCCCACCACATCGACTCCCCATGGAATAAAGCCTGTACCTGTTTTAATACTTGCTTTGTATTGTTCCCAGCTTTGTGGGTTCACACCTGCTTTTTGAAACGCATTCTCGAACCATTCGACGATTTGTTGTTGTTCTTTACCTTGTAAGCGCAGTGTGTGAAGCACATAATCGATAAATTCTTGGCTGTTCATTTGAACAAGGGTGTGCTGGTTATTTTTGATTGCCTTGTGGATCTGATGATGACGCTGTTTTTCGGCAATGGTGGATCTTGCATATGTAAACATGCTGATTTCCTTATCATATTGTTAGTATTATTACATTGGTTTTAAAATTACAAAAAGGCTCTTTCTTTTAATAACTTGAAAATTAAATTACCATTAATTCTACTCGCCAAGATATCACCTATATAAAAAAAAGAAAATAAAAGTTTACTCAGCGCGACTAAATTCGCCTACAATTTGTTCTTATGATTATAATCGCGGTCTAAAAATAATTCTTTCTTCCTGAAAATGCATGAGACAAGGTATTTCCATCAACATATTCCAGTTCTCCACCAACAGGAACACCATGAGCAATACGAGAAATATTTACTTGATATTTTTGCGCCAGTTCAGCAATAAAATGCGCCGTGGCTTCCCCTTCTACCGTTGGATTAGTGGCAAGTATCACTTCTTCAAATTGCCCTGAAGCAAATTGATGTTCTAAAATATCTAAACCTAAATCATCTGGGCCTATGCCGTCAATAGGAGATAAGTGTCCCATCAGTACAAAATATTTTCCGCTGAACTCCCCTGTTTGTTCTATAGCAATCACATCGCCAGGGCTTTCAACAACACATAACGTTGTGGCAATTTTTCGTTTTGGGCTTTGACAAATTTCACATAAGTCCTGTTCGGTAAAATTTCGACACGATTGGCAGTGTCCAATATCAGTCATTGCTTTCGCTAACGTTGAAGCAAGCTTACTACCTCCGCGGCGATTGCGCTCTAACAACTGAAATGCCATGCGCTGAGCCGATTTAGCCCCAACGCCAGGTAAACATTTTAACGAATCAATCAGTTCTTGCACCAAAGGGCTAAATTTCATAGAAATGGTCTTTTGTTTTTTAAAAGTTAAACATAACGATAGTTATAAAGGGCTAGATACGGGATAAAGTACTTGGTCTTTATAACCTGTGGTAATTGGCATAAAACCAGACAATAACTGATCTAGTTCATTATCACCAGTATCACATATGAGTGGCTTATTATTTAACGCGTTTAATTTTGTTTTAGTGGCAATAATAACAATATTTTCTTTGCCGCCGCTTTGTTCAATAATAAAGCGAATAATTCTCGGACTTAATTGCTGATTACCTCGGCCAAAAATATGTCCTTGTCCACCAATTAACGTAATGACTAAATTAACATTATATTTGGCTTCTTTAGCCATATTAAGTTGCTGCCACAATGCTTGTTCAGTTACATCATTAGCCACTAAACTTTGATTTTGTACTAAATCAATCCCTAGCAATGTACTTTCTAAACCCAATTCACCCATCAAAAAATGGGTGGTTGAGCCCGAACCAATAATAAACAAAGTATTTTCATTCTCTGTCATATTAACGATAACATCTTCACTAATGTCTTGAAGCACTAATTCATCAGATTCCTTACCACCTGACTTAACTGCTTGTACATAACGAAGCTCACTGGGAATTTGCATTTCACCAAAGCGCTTGGCTTTAACAATACCCTGACGAAATAATGACTCATCAATGTCCATAACATCGCCTTCCGTTAACGTAACCAATTGTTTAGTCACCATTAACTCAACTACACGGCCAGCTGCGGTAGGCGTAATAGCGTAAACGCCAGAATGAATTTTGCAACCTGCGGGAATACCTAAAACAGGCACGTTAGAAAACGTACGCTGTTGAACATTATCGACCGTATTTTGCGAGATAACGCTGGCAATATTACGCGCGGTGCCATCTCCCCCTGCAAATAATATTACATCTACCTGTTCAGCTAACAATGCTAACAATGTTTTTTCAGTATCACTTGCTTGGGTATGTTCACTGTCAGTGTGATAAATCACTTCAACGCAAAAACCTAACTCTTTTGCTGCTTGTTCACCCATTTGGTTATTGGCAGTATAAATTGTAATTTCATCTTGGTACGGTAATAAAACACGTAAAGCTGTTTGCGTGCGTTCATTCGCTTTTAGCTCAGCGCCTAACGCCAACGCGTGCTTTACCATGTCATCACTACCCTTTAGCGCAACACTACCACCAACACCAGCTACAGGGTTAATAACCAAACCTAATTTGAACATAATTTGTCTTCTTTATTTTTTATAAAATTGTCGAGCGTTAAAGGTAAAGGAGTATTATAAAAAGTCGCTAAAGCTTCAATAAACTGATTCGCTCTTTTTGGAAAACCTTGTTGTAAAAATAATTTTACTTGTTCAAAAACTTTCAGTTTAAAACCATGAGTATCCGCTTGAAAGCCCTCAATATTATCAGAAGATATATTAAACTCTTTTTGCACCGCCACATTAAAAGCCCACTCTATCGCTTGCGGAATAACCTCAACCTGCTCAAATTTTTTCTGTTGTTCCTCATTTCTTCCATCTGGTATATACCAATAACCAAAATCTTCTAATAAACGTCTTGCTTCACCTGCATGACACCAATGAGAAATTTCATGCAAAGCACTAGCATAAAAACCATGAGCAAAAATAATTTGGTGGTAAGAACGCTCTGCGCTGGCTGGTAGGTATATTGGTTCATCTTTTCCCTTTATCAATTTAGTATTGTATTCATTGAAAAAAGTGTCGTGGAAAAGCAAAATAAGATCTTGATACTGATGACGCATAACCAATGGTATTAACAAAGTAAAAATTTGCGCTATTGTAACGAAAAAAGGTGCCTATTTCATCCCGCAACCATGAGAAAATAGTACACCTTTTTATGCTAAAATAATGAGAAATTACATTTCAATAATCCTAAATTTATTTTTTCAGTGCACGGTTAATCACCAAATATCCTAATATGCCAGAAATTAAAGACCCAATAACTATGCCTAGTCTATCTTGGTATAACACACTGTTACTCGTTTGCTCAAAGGCCAGTGAACCAATAAATAAACTCATTGTAAAACCAACACCACACAACAATGCTACACCATAGAGTAGTGTCCAGTTAACATTGGCTGGTAACTTAGCAAAACCTAACTTTATCGCAATAAAACAAAAACCAAAAACCCCCAATTGCTTACCGATCACTAAGCCTAGAATAATACCAATAGGCACAGGAGCCATGATCTGTGTAATACCTACATCAACAAAACTTATACCTGCGTTAGCAAAAGCAAAAATAGGTAATACAATAAACGCAACCGTTGAATGTAAATTATGCTCTAACGACTTCAAGGGGGATGGATCATCACCTTCCCCTTTAATCGGAATAAACAAGGCAAGAATTACGCCTGCTAATGTTGCATGTACCCCTGACTTTAATACTGCAATCCATAAAACAACACCAATAAAAATATAGGGCGAAGTACTTGTTACGTTCTTTTTATTTAACACGAATAAAATGGTTAGCATACAGCCTGAAATAATAAGCGCTAATGTCGATAATTGATCTGTATAAAATAACGCAATAATAATAATGGCGCCTAAATCATCAAAAATAGCTAAAGAGGTTAAAAACACTTTTAATTGTAAAGGTACTTTCGAGCCAATAATAGCAAGTATTCCAAGCGCAAAGGCAATATCTGTTGCGGTGGGTATTGCCCAACCATTGAGTGCTTCTGGGGTATTGTAATTAAATCCCGCATAAATCAATGCAGGCATTAACATACCGCCTAATGCGCCAATTGCTGGTAATGTTACTTGCCCTGGTTGTGATAAATCACCTTCTAAAAATTCTCGTTTTAATTCAAGACCAACCAAAAAGAAAAATAATGCCATGAGGCCATCGTTAATCCATAAAAGAAGTGGTTTAGCTATTTCTAAGTTGCCTACTGCAACAACAACGGGAACATCAAGTAATAAATTGTACCAACTAGCCCAAGGGGAATTTGCGAGTATCATGGCGAATACTGCTGCAAACATTAAAATAATACCACTAGCAGATTCTTTTTTTAAAAACGTTTCGATAGTTGATATAGTCATTCTTTTCCTTTTATAACGTTACTGAGACGAGTTGCCTTACCGTGCGACATAATATGTCAAACCGTGAGAGCTAGGCAACTTTTTTATTAAAGTCAATTATAACTTAACTTAATGAATCACCATATATATATGATAAAAATTCGGAAAAACAAGATAAAACAAAATTAATACGTGATTTATTGATTTAAACTAGCGTAGTTTTGCGGTTTAAGTATAATATTAATGGCACAATTAATATTAGTAGCAATAATCATAACTTAATTATAGGTTAATAATGAAAAAACTAGATAATACAGATCTCCACATTTTAACTATTTTGTACAATGATGCCGACATAAATAATAAAGAGTTAGCAGAAAAAATTGGTATTGCCCCTTCAACCTGTTTAGAACGAGTAAAACGCTTAAAACAAAATAGAGTAATCAAGGGAGCATTTATTGACGTTAATTTAAATACTATTGGCGGAAATATTGAAGCGATTGCGGCCATTCGTTTACAGCCTTATTCAGAAGAAATAGTAAATCAATTTCGCGATGATTTATTACAGTTTCCTGAAATATTAAATCTTTATCATATGGGTGGCAGTTATGATTACTACGTACACATGTCGGTACAAGATAGTGAACACTTACGTCAGTTTGTTTTCAAACAAATCACTTCTCGTGATGAAGTAACAACCGTAGAAACATCACTTGTATTTGAACATAGCCGTAGTGGTGTGCTACCTAATTTTCAAAAAGAATAAAATACTTCAGTTTCCCCCCTATTTAATAGTTTTGTTTTTTTCTAAATTCATGGTTTCTGTTCACAACAACTTGGTTACGTTGTTTAGTTGAGATCCCTCTCGGTGATTTAGACACTGCACTGTTAAGGCGTTTGTTGCTAGTATTATGCTTAATATTTCGCTTTTTCATTGACGAATGTGGATTCAATTTACCTGTCGCAATGTTTAAAGCGGGTTGTGCTACTTTTTTTGATACATCTCGCGATACAGGGTGCACTGCTCGTGTAGTTTTAAACTCTTTTACATGCTTTCTATTTACATGGTTGCTATTTATTACGGCTCCGTGCTTTTTTACAGCCCGATGTTTTATCGAAGATTTATTGTGAAATTTTTCTCGAATAATCTTGTTTTTATATGATACACCTCTTCTGTGTACAGGTTTATGTAACCAAACCTTAGCATAACCACCGTGAGTAATTAACTTACGAGCACGGTAATGATGTGTTTTGCGTGGATTAACCACCATAATGTGACGCTTATGCCAATGAAATGTACTAAAAAAATAGTTAAATGAAATATAAATACCTGAATGCCAATGAAAGGGGTTATGGTGGTTCACATAAACACGATGGGATGGTGTCCAGTAAACAGGAGGATACGACGACCAACGCCAAATACCATATACCATGCGTGTATCATAGTATGGTACATAAACAACTTCTCGTTCTTTCGACTCAATCACAATATTATTATCATCATAACTCACATCCATGTTAGCCATTTTACTTAAGTTTCCCGCATGTTTTGCTTCATACCTTAACGATTGTATACTCGCTAACACTCTACTTTCATCTTCCAAAAAAGTATCACCGAGTTGCTGCATCCAACTTAAATCATCACTTAACCGAGATAAAATTTGTTCAAATGGCACCAAGGCTTTAACACTGGCATCCCAGTCAAAATCTTCAATTGCTTTTGCAATCTGCTTGGTATTAAGAGAAGCATTATTTTTCAGCCATCGGTGCGCTTCTATTATTTCAATAGGGTACGTTGAAGCAATCAAAATATGCGTTAATAAGCTATCTGGGTATAAAGCAATAGGGGCCAGCATTTGCGCAAGCTCTGCATCACTCAGCTGTTCTGCTTGTTGCTTGCTTGATTCTGTATTAAGGTAGGCTTGTTGTGCCATGACAGAAAAACTCGTCTGCAGCGTGAGTAAAACACTACATAATAGAATTAACTTTTTCATCATTATTATCCTTTTCTTAATACTGGTTCTTATGATATGTAATAAGGATAACAAGGCTAAACTGAACATAAGCTGAATGACATAATAAGAAAGAAGTTTGGTTCCCTTTTTATCAGACTGAAGTCTAACCTACGTTGAAATCTGTATTTGAATTCGCATTGGAGAATGACTAATTTACTGATAATTATATAGATAGAGGGTAATTTATTGCCCTTTTTGTCGTTCTAAGACGCTCGATATTCTAAATAATAAACAAAGCAGTTAACTAGAGAAGTCAAAAATGAGGGTAAAAGTAGCCCCTGAAAGTATGTGTGAATTACTAATACAAAGTAGGCCTTGATAACTCTTCACTAAATCATTAACAATCGCCAAACCAATACCATGACCAACTTGATAGGTATCAGCCCTACCGCCCCTAGATAAAATAACGGCCTGTTGAGATTCATCAATGCCCTTACCATCATCAGAAATCTCAATGGTTAATTTTTGATTTGTATAAACAGCTTTTATGGCAATATTGTGTTTAGCTGCTTTACAGGCATTGTCTAAAATATTCCCTAAAATCTCCATCAAATCAGCTTCATCACCTTTAAAAACGGCCTTTTTGTCTATCTCAACAGCAAAAGACAAGTTATTTTCTTGGTATATTTTGGCTAATGTTTTAATTAGCTTCTCTACAACAGGTAATATTTGAACTCCTAAATGCCATGAAAACTGGCCTGCCGTTTGCGCTCTTTTTAATTGATGTTCAATAATTTGATCTATACGTTGTAATTGTTGACTTGCACTTGATGAGACATCAGTTTGACTGTGCATCACCGCAAGTGGCGTTTTTAAACTGTGGGCTAAATCAGCTAAGGCATTACGATAACGTTTTCGTTGGTTTTCTTCGGTTACTAACAAGATATTTACTTGCTGAGTGACTTGATGTAATTCAAGAGGATAGTTAGCATCTAATGCTTTTTTTTGGCCTTTTTCTATTTGCTCTAACTCATGGGTTAACTTGTTTAGTGGTTTTAAAGTCCAGAGCAAGCCTATAATTTGTATAAAAACAAACACCATCATAAGCACAAATAGCCATGTCCAAAGGGTATTTCTAAACTCGTTTAAGGCAATTAATAACTGCTTCTGATCTTTAATTAAATGCAGTGTTACAGCAAAAGCTTGACCATTATCAGAAAAACTAGCACTAAAACTGTAAAGTAAATGACTATTTCCCGCGAGTTCTATTTTTGAAAAATGAGTGTCTCCTATTTTAGGCGTAGGAAATGACTCAGGTAAAGATAAAGTAAGCAAAGATTGAGACTGCCACAATGGGCTAAGCGGTTCTGTATTATCCGTTAAACTCGAAGGCTTAATTAACGGCATAATCACCGCATACAAACCAGACTGACTAACATTAAACTGATTTTCTAGTAAAACATCAGGCATAACCAATTGATTATTTTCAACTTCAGCCACTGTAAAAATTGAGTAACTGTATGCGTTAAGTTCATTTTGAATAGATAAATACAATTGCCGTTCAAAGGCGTTACTTAACGTATAACCAATAACAGGTAACATTACTAACGTCATTACCAAAGCGCTTAATAGTAAGCGAACTTTTAACGAGTTCATTAGGAGTTCAGTCGCTTTAATTTATAACCATGACCTCGAAGTGTTTCAATAAAACCATATTCGTTATTAGGATCTAGCTTTTTTCTTAAACGCCGAATAAATACTTCAATTACATTAGAATCAAGATCAAAATCTTGATCATAAATGTGCTCAGTTAAAGTCGCTTTAGAGGTTACCTCATCAAGATGCAATATCATGTATTCTAATAGTTTATATTCTGAACTACTTAATTTTATATTTTGATTATTTACTTCAACTTGTAAACTTTTAGTATTTATTGAAAGGGGGCCATTTTTTATAACTGGGCTCGCCTGCCCTACTGAGCGTCGAATTAGTGCATTTAAACGTGCAAGCAGCTCTTCAGCTTGAAAAGGCTTGGTTAAGTAATCATCAGCACCTGCATCTAAACCAGCCACCTTGTCTTGCCAGCTATTTCGCGCTGTCAACACTAAAATAGGAAAACTGATATTCTTCTCTCGCAATAATCGAATAACGCTAATGCCATCAATGAGCGGTAAGCCTACATCAATAATTGCAGCGTCATACGGATATTCTTGCCCTTGAAATAAAGCTATTTCGCCATCACTGGCTACATCAACTACATAGTTTGCCGAAATTAAATGCTCATTTAGGTTTTGCTGTAAATCTATATCATCTTCGACAAGTAATAAGCGCATAATTATTTACCACCACTAACGCGGCCACTTCTAGCATCAACAAAAACAGAAACTATATAACCATTATCCTTAATTAATTTAACTCGATAACCCGTGTTCTGCTTTTGTACTTTAAGGACTTTTCCACCTAAGCGAGCCTTAGCCATTTGCGCCGCTTGTTGGCTACTTTGTACCTTCAACTGTTGTTTTGCTGGAGGGCGGGCTTGTTGTGCAACTTGCATTGTACTGGTATTAAGTGAAAAACTATTATGAGCTAACGCACTCGTAGAATTTGTGGCACTAATAAGTAAAAAGCCAAACAAAATGCTAGGTAAATGCTTATGTAAAAGCTTATATAGAACAAAATTCATGATGGTTCCAAGTACTCACAAGTAATACCAAGTTGATTAAGTTCTTTCCCACTCAGCGAGAATTAAAAGGCTTAGAGGCACAGGTTATACGTTCCAAACATAACCTAAGTACCTACATCCATGTAGGCAAGGCATTGATTGAA